>NZ_QTMC01000007.1:0-209039 GCF_003602965.1 Bacteroides sp. AF25-5LB | reverse complement strand
AAATTAACAGGCAAAGAAATGAGAAGTTTTAAAGACTTGAATGTCGCTTACAAGCCGGAAGACGGTAAAAAGCGATTCCCCGGAGTGGTGGTAAGCATCCGGGAACTGGTAAACTTACCCATTGTAGTGAAGGACTTTGAGACCGGTATCAAAACCGAGCAGGGAGAAGACCGCTGTATTGTGGCCATCGAAGTGAACGGCGAGGCAAAGAAGTTCTTCACCAACAGCGAGGAAATGAAGAATATTCTCGCACAAGTAAAGGAAATGCCGGATGGTTTCCCGTTTGAAACGACCATCAAGACAGAGACATTCGGCAAAGGTAGAACCAAATACGTGTTTACATGAGAAGAGTTGAAGGAAGTTCCGGGGTTTCGCTGATGGAATGCACGAACCCGGTTAAAGACAAATGGCGCATCCGATGGGATGTGCAGGAAAAAGAGAACGGCTCTGCCTCCTACATGGAAGAGGAGTTCGGGCATAAGCCTACTGATGAGGAAATCCACACATTGGTTATGTCCTGGTATAACAGCCAGACTGATGCGGCTATCCTATCCGGATTCGCCTATAATGGTGCCCATGTATGGCTTTCTGTGGAGAACCAGTACAACTATAAGGCAGCATACGATTTGGCCGTTCAGACGGGCGGAGAAACCCTGCCAGTGACGTTTAAGTTTGGTTCGGATGAACAACCGGAATACCATACTTTTACTCAGTTAGAAGAACTGAAAGATTTCTATACAAAAGCAGTAGGATTCATTCAGACAGTTCTGGCTGAAGGCTGGGAAAAAAAGGACAAGTTCAATTTGGAATTATATCGGATTGAGTGATTGACAATCCCTTCGGGGGAGGGATAAAAAAAGCCCCCGGCCTGTTAATATAGACGCCAATCATTTATTAACACAAAACGCCACGAGAGTGCGCGACCGGGGGCAATGCCCTCTGCCGCACTCTCGTGGCGTTTTTACGCATTAAATAAATGATTGGCATTGCAAAAGTACAAAAATGATTGGATATGACATTGTTTGAAGCACTTAAATTTAACAGAGAACCGCTTGAAATGCTTATAAGTTTGGGCGGCAAGCAGGATGACCTTCGATTCATAGACTTATATACGGAGTATGAGGTCATGAAAAAACAAGGTGAAAAGACCACTTATGCAGTGGCGTTTTTGGCAAATAAATATTCGGTAAGCGAACGTAAGGTGTATGATGTTATCAAACGGTTTGGAAAGCACTGCACGCTCGGTGCAGTGTGATTGATGTGCCGGGGATGCCTTGTGTTGTCCGGTAGAGCTACCTTTGTACAACCAAAAATAAAGCTCATGAATAAGTATTACCAGACATTAGACAAGATACTCCAAACGGGCAAAATCCAGACCAATAGGAAAGGGCGTATCAAGTATCTATTAAACGAAAGGCTCATGCTAACCCCCGCTGATTTACTTGACATATTTGAAAGCCACGGGATAGCCAGGAAAAAGCTGAAAGAGGAATTGAAACTGTTTATGCAAGGAGTCCGGGATGTGGAAAAATACAAAGAGGCAGGGATTACCTGGTGGGATTATTGCGGCCATACCCTTGTAAACAGCTATCCAACTTACTTTGAAAAGCTTCCACCCCTCATAACCAGGATTAACCGGGAAAAGCGCAACAGCAAGAATTATGTCCTGTTTCTTGGAGAAACCGGGGTGGAAAGCAACCAGGCACCCTGCCTGAGTCTTGTGCAGTTCCAAATTGATGAGGGAGAATTGGTGCTATCTGCATATCAGCGTAGTTCTGATGCGAACCTTGGGCTTCCGGCTGATATTTATCATCTTTATCTGATGGCAAGGCAGGTGGAGCTTCCCCTGAAGTCCATAACCCTTGACCTTGGAAATGTGCATATATATGAAAATAACATTGACCGGACTCTGGAACTGTTATCCGGAGTTGAAAACATTAAATTTGACTTGAACGTATGAAGAATATGAATTTATCTGCACCACTGCCATTTGTAGGCCAAAAAAGAATGTTTGCTAAAGAGTTTATTAAAGTTTTGGAACAGTTCCCTGAAGATACCGTGTTTGTGGACTTGTTTGGCGGTTCCGGACTTCTTTCGCATATAGCCAAAAGAAGCAAGCCCGATGCTACTGTTGTCTACAATGACTTCGACAACTACCGGTTCAGACTGAAAAATATCCCACAGACAAATAAACTGCTTGCCGATATTAGGGAGCTGGTGGGTAATTCGATACCCAAACATAAACCAATTAAAGGGGAACTTAGAGAACGCATTTTTAAACGTATCGAGGAAGAAGAACTAAATGTTGGGTACGTGGATTTTATAACCTTATCATCCTCACTTATGTTCTCCATGAAGTATAAATTGTCTGTAGCCGAAATGCGCAAGGAAGTCCTTTATAACAACATTCGCAAGACCGGTTATCCGGAGTCTTCTGACTACTTAAAAGGGCTTGAAATTGTATCATGCGACTACAAAGCAGTATTCAACCAATATAAGGATGTTCCCGGAGTCGTCTTTTTAATTGATCCGCCTTATCTTTCCACTGATGTTGGTACGTACAATATGTATTGGCGCTTGTCTGATTATTTGGATGTTTTAAAGATACTCGAAAAGCATTCCTTCGTTTATTTCACATCCAATAAATCCTCCATACTTGAACTGTGTGAATGGATTGGAGCAAACAAAACCATTGGCAATCCTTTTGAGGGTTGTACAAAAAAGGAATTCAATGCCCACATGAATTATTCTGCCGAATATACAGACATGATGCTGTATAAGAAACAGGAAAAATTAGTTCATAAAACAGCTGCTTAGCACTGAACAAAGATACAATTTTTCAAGTAGAAGGCCAAACTTTTGAGCCTTATTTTAATGCCGTTATAAAGCCATTTTTTATGAAATTATAAAGCCGAAACAGAGGTCATTACAAAACTTTTGTTTCGGCTTTTTGAGTGTTGCGCGCTTTCCTTTTTTGAACGCTTCGTTTTGTCCTTTTCCCTGAAAATCGAACGCTTCGTTTCGGATTCTGCGGAAATTTGGATTTGCGGATTATACAGGAACCAATGCCGAGGGACTTGGCGGCAAGAAAAATATTCTCCAGAGCGCAAGCGCAATCCATAGCAGCCCACCATTGGGTAGGCTCGTTGGAGACAATGACCAGCGTGGGGGCATGATAGTAGCAGCAATAAGTCTGGCTATGTCCACGTTCCCGTGTATGAGGGTCGTCACTCTTGGCAAAGGCGCCTTTGATTTTATCATTCAACTCTTTCAGTACTTCCTTATTCTGAATGGCAGTGAAGTGCCACGTCTCCAAATGCATACCGTTGGGGGCATAAGTAGCCGCCTCAAGGATAAGATTCAAATCTTCTGCGGAAACCTGCTGTTCCATATAGGCACGGACGCTACGGCGTGCCTTGATAGTTTGTAATGTCTCGTTCATTTGTTTAATTGAGAATTGATAGTTGATTATTGATAATGCAAATCGGTGCGTATTCAGTAGGGCTGTTTCATCGTTTCACCAGTCCAATCTTCACATTCAGCTTGAAGTACCAGACGCCGTTCTCGCGCTCCAAGAAGCCGTATTTATCTTTCTCTACGGCACCTTTCTCCAAACGCGTGTTCTGATAAAGGAAGTCTGCAAAGACTTGCGGACGGGATTTGTGGTAGCAGAGTATCTGCCCGTTGCCGTCCGTCAGGAAGATGCCTTCGACGGCAGAGTCCGTACCGTTATAAATTTTGGCAGGGCGCATGCCGAGGGCAAGTGCCAGCAGGAACTGCTTCATCTTGAACTCGTAGAAGCGGTGCTTGTTTATCAACTCGTCTTTTATCTTCAGCGGATTCATCTCCTTGATGCGCTCCGTCAATTCGCTGATGCGGGTAATGCCGTCCAAGTGCATCAAGCGCACCATCTCGGCAAGCATGCGGGGGAAGTGGAGGTCTATCATCAGCAGGTTGCAGCGGAATACGCGGTCGGCAACGTCGGCATACTTCAGCACGCCACCCAGTCGCTCAATCATCATCATGCGTTCTGCCACTTCCGTAGGAGATTCCGGCAGGGCATTCACCTTGTTCACCGTGGGCACGGCAAACTTGACACCGCTTTGCTCCAGCTTCAGATTCGCCGTGCGCCCTCCGTCCAGCAACGGATTCATCGGGGCGAGACGACAACGGACATTGAAGCCCGTCAGAGGTGCTTCGGGATGCCAGAAGGCAACGGAGAAGTCGGTACGGTCCTCCGTCTTTGCTTCCAGGTCGAAGATGTTGACAGCATCCAAAAAGGCTTCCAAACCTTCGGACACTTCCACTTCCTCGCCCGAAACGTTCTTCAACAGATGCAGAACCAACTCTGCCGCATCACCAAAGTCTTCGCGGGGGAAACACAGTTCCTCCTTCTCGCCCGGAACAAACGAACCGTCCTTCCCGGTAGTTCCGCTGACAATGCGCACTTCCTGCGCTTCGATATAGTAACGGCGCGTACCGTCATGCTCTTCCCTCTGTATCAAGGCAACGGGCCAGCGCAGGGTTTCGTCTTTTTCTGCTTTCGGTGTACCCAATGACACGGCTCCATCCGCCAGCAGGCGAAAGAAGGTGTAGAGCTCACCCAGTTCTCTTTTTGTTGCACTAAATGCCATAAACTTTCTTTTGTTTAAAGGAGGGAGTCAGCCTTTCATAAGGAGTGATGCCGTTTCCGCAAAGAAAACAGTCTGTTCCGAAGGACAAAACAACTCGTTCCGTTAAAGGAAACAAACAATTTCCCTATTAAAAGGGGCTCTTATCCCATTTGTTATATTATTCAAACCTTAATGTTTCTACTTTCTCCAACCGTGCCCGCAACTTCGGCATCATGGACTGACGGATGCGGAGCGTCATACGGCAGTCCATATCATACGACTGTTCCAGAATTTCCGGCTCCTCCTCCTTCACCACCCGCATCACATCGTTCATGAAGGGGTATTCGAAGAGGAAAGTCACCTCCTCATCTACCGTCTTTTCAATGATGGTGGCAGCGGCAATGGCTTCGGCGGCAGCAGCCTTATAGGCTACAATCAGTCCACTCGTACCCAACTTGATACCGCCGAAGTAGCGCACTACGATGACGAGAATATCCGTCAGTTCGTTGGAATTGATTTGTCCCAGAATCGGCTTGCCTGCCGTGCCCGAAGGCTCCCCGTTGTCGTTGGCACGGAAGTCCTTCCGCTCATGGCCCAGCATGTAGGCATAGCACACGTGGCGGGCGTCGTAGTATTTCTTCTGGTAAGTTTCCAGATGCGCCTTCACCTCCTCTACTGTACGCACCGGCAGGGCAATAGCAATGAACTTGCTGCGCTTTTCAGTGTAAATGCCCTCGGAAAGGGCAACGATGGTTTTATACGTATCTTCGCTCATGCTGCAAAGATAATGCAAACTGAAGACAGAACTTTCATGCTTGCATGAAAAAGAAATGAAATTTTGTATATACCTTTGTAATTGTACAACTTGTCATCCGAAGCATGACGAAACTATAAAAAACGTATTTATGAAAAAGATAGTAATTGCCCTTGATTCCTTTAAAGGCTGCCTCACCTCGGCAGAAGCAGGAGAAGCTACCGCCCAAGGGGTACATGCCGCATGTCCCGAATGTCGGACCATGGTGCTCCCCGTGGCCGACGGTGGAGAAGGCATGCTCGACGTCCTGCTTGCAGCCAGTAACGGAAAACGTATTACCGTCCGTGCCCACGACCCGTTGATGCAACCGTGCGATGCCAGTTACGGCATCTCCGGAGACGGCAATACCGCATTCGTAGAAATGGCTGCCATCAGCGGCCTGCCACTGGTTCCTGCCGACAAAAGGAATCCGATGAAAACCACCACCTTCGGAACGGGTGAACTGATACGCGATGCCTTGGAACGGGGATGCCTCCGTTTCGTCATCGGACTTGGAGGGAGCGCCACGAACGATGCCGGTCTGGGAATGCTGCAAGCATTGGGATTCCGTTTCTTCGATAAAGAAGGACACGAAGTGGGAAGCATGGAAAAAGGCATCGCCCTATGCGGTGCCCTTCTATCGGAAATCAGCTCCATAGACAGCTCTTCTGCCCATCCCACACTGAAAAAGGCATGTTTCACGGCGGCGTGTGATGTACGCAATCCTTTCTTCGGTCCCAATGGAGCAGCCCACGTATTTGCTCCCCAAAAAGGAGCAGACGCGGATATGGTGAAGGAACTGGATATTGCCATGCAGCATCTTTCGGACGTCATATTCCACACTACCGGCAAAGACGTATCCTTGCATCCCGGTGCCGGTGCGGCAGGTGGTATGGGGGGCGGTCTCCACGCATTTCTGGATGCACAGTTGAAACCCGGCATAGAGCTTCTTTTGGAAACTCTGGACTTTGCAGAAAAGATTAAGGATGCCGACCTCATCATCACCGGAGAAGGGAAATCGGACCGGCAGACTCTCATGGGGAAAGTGCCTTCGGGCATCTTGCAGGAAGCAAGAAGGCAACATATTCCCGTCATCCTGCTGGCAGGAGCGATAGAGGATGCCGGGATACTGAATGCAGCCGGATTCCGGGGCGTATTCTCCATTACCCCCTCTCCCGTCTCTTTGGAGCAGGCCATGCAGCCTGAATTTGCTCAAGAAAATATCCGAAGGACAGTGGAGCAAATTTGCCGGATTTTCTTTTAACTCCCTCTAACTCTTTTAACATACCGATAGCACCAGATACCGACCACGTCGGCAATCAGCCAGCCGATGGGAATGGACCACCAGATGCCCGTCACCCCAATCTCAGGTATCGAAGCAAGCCAGTAAGAAAGAACGACACGGGTGCCCAGCGACAGCACGGTCAGCACAACAGACATGCCCGGCATACGGATGGCTCGGTAGTATCCGTACAGCAAAAACAAGATGCCGATGCCACAGTAGAAAGCACCTTCGATGCGTAGGTACGCCACTCCCACCGCAATAATCTCCGTTTCGTCCGGACGGACAAAGATAAGCATCAACGGTTTGGCAAAGATGAAAACCAATACGGACACAAGGAGCGAAAAAACAACAGTCGTGACAAATGCACTGCGAACACCCCGGTGGATACGGTCGTAACGTGCTGCCCCAAAGTTCTGTGCAATGAAGGTGGAAAAGGCGTTCCCAAATTCCTGCACGGGCATATAGGCGAAAGAGTCAATCTTCACAGCTGCCGCAAAAGCTGCCATTACCGCTGTTCCAAAGCTGTTGACAAGCCCCTGTACCATCAGGATTCCCAGATTCATCACCGACTGTTGGATGCAAGTCAGTGTAGAGAAGGAAGCTATTTCCTTCAAGCAAGTACGGTCAAAACATATGTCTTCATGATGCCATCGCAGTTCCGGACGCCTTCTGTAAGTATAAATGATGATGCCCAGAGCAGCTACTCCTTGAGCGAGGACAGTGGCCGAAGCCGCACCCTGAATCCCCCAATCCAGTTGTAGGATAAAAAACAAGTCGAGCGCTATATTCAGAACGACAGAAACTGCCAGAAACCAAAGCGGAGTGACAGAATCCCCTACTGCACGCAGCAGAGATGCGTAGAAGTTATAGATAAAGGTGAAAACTATACCGCAGAAGATTATCCACAAGTAGCTGCGCATCATGCCGTATATGTCTTGCGGAACCTGCAACAGCCGGAGAATAGGATTGAGCCAGATAAAAACGGCTACATTCAGTATCAGTGTCACGATACCTATCAGTACAAACGAACTGAATATGCTACGACGCAGTGCTACATAGTTTCCGGCGCCATAATGCAGGGAGAATACGGTACCACTGCCCATCGCCAGTCCCAGCAAAACGGATATCAGGAAAACCATCAATGTGTATGCCGAACCGACCGCCGCCAACGCCCCTGCACCAATGCATTGGCCTACAATGAGCGTATCTGCAATGTTGTAGCATTGCTGCAAAAAAGACCCTACCATCATGGGTAGGGTAAAATGTAATAAAGTACCGGTTATGCCTCCTTGTGTGAGGTCTCCTTTCCGTAGCATCCTGCTTTTGTTTTTAAGAGTTTCATTTCCGGGTACAAAGATACAAAACCCTCCAACAAATCATCTGGACTCGACGAAGAAAGAGGCATGTAATAAAAAAAGCAGAGGGTTAACCTCTGCTCTCCATACTGTTTTTGTCAGGATTCAGAATCTTTACGACCTGACGAACATCTCTCTTGTCTGCATTACCGTAAAGGCCAATCTGTTGTCCGGGTACTGTTCCCTTTTCATGTTCTGCCTGGGACAATGCTACTTTCGGGTCAATATGCCCTGCTTTCTTATCTATATTCATACCTATTGAGTTTTTCTAAATTCTTATATGAGAACAAGATAAAAAAGCAAATTGTTCAGCAGTGTCACGAGATATTTAGTAATTCCACTTCAAATATCAGTGTGGAATACGCCGGAATGGGTCCACTGGTACGTGTACCGTATCCCATGGTGTAAGGGATATATACAATCCAACGACTTCCGGGATGCATTCGTAGCAAGGCAATCTGCCAGCCCTCAATCACTTCATTCAGACGAAAAGCCTCCGGACAATTCCGTTTCCACGAATTATCGAACTCACGCCCATTGATAAGCGTGCCTTTATAATGCACAGATACTACACTGTTGAGACGTGGTGTCGGACCGTCTCTGCCTTCCTCCAATACCCGATAAAGTATGCCGCAAGGCAATTCCTTGATTCCTTCTGCCGTACGCAACTGCTCCAGAAACTGTTCGTTCTGCAATTTATATTCTTCTTTTCTACCCATATTGACTTTTTCAATACTTTACAATAATTTGTGCACTGCTTTCTTGCAGTTCCGCATATCCTTTTCCGTCAGCTCAGGATGCTTCTTAGTACCTCCCCTCTCAATGGTTTTCACAATCTTGAAACCACTCCATTTCAGAATCTCCCTGAAAGCTTTCACCACACCGTGCGTCTGATTATAGAGAATATTGAAAGGATAAGGGGTAGTACAAGTGCTTACCACAATCGCTTTCTTACCCTTATGAAGCGGAAGGGGCATTCCCCAGGAGTTCTCCCCCATCATACCGTAAACCATACGGTCGAAAAGCACTTTCACTTCTCCCGGCATGTTTCCCCAATAGCAAGGAGCACCGATTATCAGTGCATCGGCTTCCTTCATAGACTGCAACACTCTCTGTGCGCCATCCTCGGGCAAACAACACTTCAATGAACTGCGGCACTTCATGCAACCGATGCAGGGATGCACCTGCAACCGCGGAACGTCTATATAAACAGTCTCAGCTCCGCAACCTTCAAGTTCCCGCTTCATCAGCTCCAACATTTTCGATATGTTGCCATGACGGCGAGGACTGCCGTTAAGAATCAATACCTTCATTGTATACTCTCAATTTTTCGGCAAAGGTCGGCATTTTCTACATAATAACCTTACTTATTATTCTGTTTTAATCCGAAAAAAACAGGGATGTCTTTTAGTGGAAGACATCCCCGTTTCAGTTTATATCAATTCATTTAGTCCAGTTTATGAATCACCAGTCCCGAACGCAACTTCGGCTCAAACCAAGTTGTCTTGGGAGGCATGATGTTGCCCGTATCGGCAATATCCATCAGTTGCTTCATGGAAACGGGATAGAGGGCCAATGCCACTTTCATCTCACCGCTGTCCACCCGCTTCTTCAACTCTCCCAAACCACGGATGCCACCTACAAAGTCGATACGCTTATCGGAACGGAGGTCTTTGATGCCAAGCACTTCATCCAGTATCAGATTAGAGGAGATGGTTACATCCAGTACACCAATGGGGTCGTTATCATTATAAGTACCCGGTTTGGCAGTAAGGCTGTACCACTTTCCGTCCAGATAGAGGGAGAAGTTATGCAATTCGGACGGCTTATAGATGTCCTCACCTTTCTCCTCCACGATGAAATTCTTGCCCACAGCGGTCAGGAACTCTTCGGGAGTCATACCGTTCAAGTCCTTCACCACCCGGTTATAGTCAATAATAGTCAACTGGTTGGCAGGGAAGCACACGGCCATGAAGTAATTGTACTCTTCGTCACCACGGTGATTGGGGTTTTGCTTGGCTTTCTCCGCACCCACCAAAGCGGCAGCGGCACTGCGATGATGCCCATCGGCAATGTAGAGGGCGGGCATCTTGGCAAACTCCTTGGTTATGGCATCAATATCCTCCTGCTTGTCTATAATCCAGAAGGTATGACCGAAACCGTCACCCGGAGCGATAAAGTCGTATACCGGTTTCCCCGCTGTATAACGGGAAATGATGGCATCCAGCGCAGCGTTATCGGGATAGGCAAAGAATACGGGTTCAATATTGGCATTGTTCACGCGGACATGCTTCATACGGTCCTCCTCTTTGTCACGACGAGTCAACTCGTGCTTCTTGATAACACCGTTCATATAATCGGGAACATAGGCACCAACAACAAGACCGTACTGTGTCTTGCCGTTCATGGTCTGGGCATAGATGTAATAGTTTTCTTTATCATCCTGCACCAGCCAGCCTTTCTCTTGGAACATACGGAAGTTCTCTGCAGCTTTCCGATAAACACGTTCGTCATGTTCATCCGTACCGACGGGAAAATCTATTTCCGGCTTGATGATATGATATAGGGACTTCTCATTACCTTCCGCTTCTGCACGTGCTTCTGCAGAATTCAATACGTCGTAAGGACGGGACGCTACTTGTTCCACCAAATCCTGAGGGGGACGAATCCCCTTAAAGGGTTTAATTATAGCCATAAGAGAGTGTTTTATATGGATTATTGAGAATAGTCTTACTATTCATCTCATTTCTTATTTACGCGGAACTTCTCGCAACCGTCTTTCAGGAAGCCTACAATCTGCTTGGCAGCGGCAATACCTGCGTTGATATTGGCTTCGGCAGTCTGGGCCCCCATCTTTTTCGGTGTAGAGAAATAACGTCCGGCAAACTTGGCTGCAAATGTTTCATTGGCAGCAGGCATAATGTCGGTCATGTATTTCAAGTCGGTACGCTCTTCCATCAGCTGGATAAGCTCGGCTTCATTGATGACTTCCTTACGGGCTGTGTTCACCAGCAGTCCGCCTTTCGGCATTTTGTTCACCAATGCATAATTGATGGAATTCTTCGTTTCGGCAGTTGCAGGAATATGCAGGGAAACGACATCGCAAGTAGAGTAAAGCTCTTCGGCAGAACCCACAGCCTTCACTCCATCCTTCTCGATTACTTCTTTCGGGCAGAAAGCGTCGAACGCATAAATCTCCATACCGAAGCCTTTGGCAATACGGGCTACGTTGCGACCCACGTTACCATAAGCGTGGATACCCAGTTTCTTGCCCATCAGTTCAGTACCGGAAGTACCGTTATACATATTACGGACAGCCATCACCATCAAGCCGAAAGCCAACTCGGCCACAGCATTGGAGTTCTGTCCCGGAGTATTCATTACACATACATTGTGGGCAGTAGCTGCTTCCAGGTCCACATTGTCATAACCGGCACCGGCACGCACCACAATCTTCAGTTCCTTGGCGGCATCCAGCACTTCAGCATCAATGATGTCACTGCGGATAATGATAGCGTTTGCATCTTTCACAGCCTCCAGCAGCTTGGCTTTCTCACCATATTTTTCCAGCAGCACGAGTTCGTAACCTGCTGCTTCTATTTCTTTACGGATACCGTCTACTGCCACTTTGGCAAACGGTTTGTCTGTTGCAACTAATACTTTCATAATTTCATGATATTAAAAAGACTCACCACAGATGACACAGATTATCACAGAGTTTAATCATAAAAACAATCTGTGCAAATCTGCGTAATCTGTGGTGAAAAACAATATTATTAATGAAGTTTCTCAAATTCCTGCATGCAGTCAATCAAAGCCTGCACACTTTCCTTCGGCATGGCATTGTAGCAGGATGCACGGAATCCGCCTACAGAACGGTGTCCCTTGATACCTACCATACCTCTTTCGGTAGCGAACTTCAGGAAGTCAGCTTCCAGTTCCTTGTATTCGGGAGCCATCACAAAGCAGATGTTCATGCGTGAACGGTCTTCTTTGGCAGCCGTACCCACAAACATTTTGTTACGGTCAATTTCGGCATACAGCATATCGGCCTTTTCGATGGCACGGCGTTCCATTTCCTTCACGCCACCCTCTGCCTTAATCCAGCGCAATGTCTGCAGGGCTGCATAGATGGGGACAACGGGAGGAGTATTGAACATAGAGCCGCTATCCACATGCGTCTGATAGTTCAGCATGGTCGGAATATAGCGGGATACCTTACCCAGAGCGTCATTCTTCACGATGACGAATGTAACACCGGAAGGAGCCAGATTCTTCTGTGCACCACCATAGATACAGATATATTTGGATACGTCGATGGGACGGGAGAAAATATCAGAAGACATATCGGCCACCATCGGAACGTTTACGTCCAAATCCTCTTTCAGTTCCGTACCGTAGATTGTATTGTTGGTAGTGATGTGGAAATAGTCTGCATCGGCAGGCACTGTATAGTCCTTCGGAATATAGGTATAAGTAGATTCAGCGGAAGAAGCGACTTCAACTACTTCACCGAATGCCTTAGCTTCTTTCATGGCTTTTTTGGCCCATACACCCGTATTCAGGTAAGCAGCTTTCTTTTCAAGGAAGTTGAAGGGTACCATGCAGAATTCCAAACTGGCACCACCGCCCAAGAACAGTACCGAATATCCTTCGGGGATATTGAGCAATTCTTTGAATAATGCCACAGCTTCGTCCACAACGGGTTGGAAGTCTTTGGCACGGTGGCTGATTTCCATCAGTGAGAGGCCTGAGCCATTGAAATCAAGAATAGCTTGTGCCGTATTCTCAATCACCTCACGAGGAAGGATAGAAGGTCCTGCATTGAAATTATGCTTTTTCATTTGAAGTTTGTTTTGGTTATACAATTTCGTTCATTAATGTCTTTCGACTTTGCGAAATTACGGAAATATTTCTTCAAAACAAACCTTTCCTGATGAAATTCTATTTTTAAGCCGCATTTAGCTTACTTTTTAATGGTTTATACAAGATATATGCACCATTTTGTTATCTTTACTTATCAAGGATAATACTTTTAGAGAAACTAAAAGCAAGGCGGTTTCATTACTTCATATTCAAAAGAATAAGCGCAAATAAAATGAATATTTATAAGATAAATCACTTTGCTTCCTCTATAACAGTTTTCATTCCCTTGATTTTTTCACCGCGTACCAGCGTCAACAATTGTTTCATTTTACTGCGGCGCACGGCTACAAAGGCATAGTGTTCCTTTACGTCCACCTGCCCGACATCTTCACGCGCCATCTCTCCTTTTTTATACAAGAAGCCGACAATATCTATCTTATTCAACTTATCCTTTTTCCCTTTACCTATATATAAGGTAGCCCATCGGGGCTTGGCCGGTTTGGGAAGCGCCTCCGGAAACTCGTACATTGCGATGTCTTCAGAGATATACTCGGGTACCCGCTCCTCGGCATGCAGGACAAGATACGCATTTCCCGATGCCTCCCAGCGGGCGGTACGTCCATTACGATGTGTATAAGCTTCCTCGTTTATGGGCAGATGGTAATGCACCACATTGTCTATACCCGGGATGTCAAGTCCGCGGGCGGCAAGGTCGGTGGATATCAGTACGGCGCAACTGCCATTGCGGAACTTGTAAAGCGCACGTTCGCGGTCGGGTTGCTCCATACCGCCATGAAACATGTCGCAAGGGAACTTCCTGGCGTTCAGGTACCCAACAACACGCTCCACGCTTTCACGATAATTGCAGAATACCAAGGTGGAATGATAGCCGAGAGTACAAAGCAGGTTATAGAGGGTCTCCAGCTTGTCCTTCTCCGGAGAAATAACCTTGTGCAGCCGCAAACGCGGAGCAAGAGCTTCCGGAGCAAGAAAATCAAGCTTCATGAACCGGGAGACGGAAGACGGGGAATCACCTCCTACTCCGGCAAATTGCGGTATTTCCTCTGCATCGGTGGCCGAGAGAAGCACACGTTTTTTCAGTGAGGGAAGCTGTCCGATAACCTCCGCCATCTCGTCATGAAAACCAAACTCAAGACACTTGTCGAACTCATCTATCACCAAAGTGACAACAGTGGCGGCATTGAAATTCTCTTTCCTCAAATGGTCGTTCATACGTCCCGGAGTACCGATAATGACGGCAGGATGAATGCCTTTCATTGTCCGGTGTTCTTCCATGGCAGGACGTCCGCCATAACAACTCATGGCCTTAAAGGGAGTTCCCATGGACTTGAACACAGTTTCTATCTGCAAAGCCAGTTCGCGGGAAGGTACCAGTACAAGAGCCTGCACACCTTGTATTTCCGCTTTCAAAGTCTGTACCAGCGGAAGGAGAAAAGCCAGTGTCTTACCCGAACCGGTGGGCGAAAGAAGCACTAAATCTTTGGCTGATTGATAGGCTTCTTTAGCCGCCTCCTGCATCGGAGTGAGTTCCTGTATCTTCAAGTTATGAAGTATATCCGAAAGTTCCATGAATATCTCTTTTTTTAATCAATGTGCAAAGATACAGATAAGAAGTCAGTTTCCATCAAAACGAAAACAGCTTTTAAGAAAGCTACCTAAATCATGGCATGTCCCGTCATACTAAAAGGGGAGACTCCCCTTTTACAATATAGTTTTCTGAAGCTTTTACCAAGCCCAATCGTCAGCACTATAAGTAGCTTCTACAGTCTTCTCTATCTCATTAGGCAGGTTACAGAAGAAGTCGATACCGGTTTCGTACTCCAAATTTTTAATAGAAACGGCATAAACCATAAATTCATCTTTTCCAGGTTTTTCCGGTAATAATTCAGAATGAGGGACTAAAAAAGCGATAGTATGATAAACCCCTGCCTTCTCGCTCAACAGAGCCATGTAATAATAGCTGGGGCAAATGAGTCCGCCAAGTGTCAGCCCGTCGGCATTGGTGGTGGGATAAAGCCCGTCGTTGGCTTTCTTCACACCAGTGAAATTGGTAAGCAAACGGTCAGTAGTACCACCTTTCACGACATAAAGCTTGTCGTATGTGCCATTGATGGTGGAACGTCCCCAAGTCTGCACCTGCTTCTCAAGAGCCGCCCAATACTTTTGATTGAAACTCCCTATCTGTGGCGAGATATTACTGTAGTAGAAGGTCTGCTTATTGGCACTTTTACTGTACACACGGTCTTCGCTGGCACAAAGATGCCCCTTGTCGTACCCATCGCTCTTATGCATGGATTCAGTCACCTCCACACTGTTGTCAATATTGGGGTCGTCCTGATTCCACTCGTTGGCACGCTTCACGTTGTCTTGCGCAGTAATCGGGTCGAAACTGAATGCCACCCAAGCCGAATGCTTCTTGGAAGCGATGTATTCCAAGGAGAAATTGAGTACCTGCCCGGCACCTTCCTCATCAGACACGCCTGCATAGTATTCAATATATTGATTGGTTGCATTGAGAGCTGGGATTTCAAGATTGTCTGCTTTATTGTTATCAGCAATATTGGCATTTTTCACATCTATATCCTCAGAAGCCACATACTCTATGCCCACTTCATTACCGTGAATATAGGCCACGCGGAGCTTGCCCATCTGATAATGATTGTAGCGGTTGAAACGCACCCAATAGCACGTAGAGGGTTTCACCTCAACGCTTTCGCTGAAAGCATCGGCAGACGGGACGGCAGTAAGCCCTTCCAGCGACTCACTATTAACAGGAGCAAATGCGTAATTACGCCCGGTAAAAGCTTTGGATTGGATATAGAAAGGGGTGCCGATAGCCTTGGGCTTATACACGTTGAAACCATTGTCGCTCGACTCATAGCCCTTCATCACGTAAGTATCCGAACCTTGCTCGGTAGGTATTATCTCGGGAATGAGCGAAGCCTCTGAAGAATCATCACATCCAGCCAGCCAAATTCCGACCAGCAAAAGAAATAAGTAAGACAGTTTTTTCATCTATGTTTCTAAATTTGATTTTACGATACTAAGAATGCAAATGTGGTAATGGACTTTACTGTCCATTACCACATTGTCTATTGCACAACCTCAGGAATTATTCCTTCACCACAAAGTTACTCATGTAGAATGTAGGAGCAAATCCAGGGTCAGTATTACTTGCATAACGGAATGCCACATATACTTTCTTGCCCACATAGTCGGCCATGGAAGTACGCATTTCGATCTCTTTAGAGCTTGTAGGCCACTCGAACGACAACGGATCACTCCAAGCCGCTCCTTGCAATGCTGCAATCTTCTCTTCATCAGTAGCAGTAGAAGCTGCAGGAATATAATTTTCGGATACATGTACAGACACTGCATCCTCAATCTTACCTCCATACAAATAGTCTGCCGAAGCAGTGAATACCATCTGTGGGGCAATAGCTTCGGTAAGGTCTACCTCACCGGTTACAAGCCATGCCTCCGTATCTCGGTTACGCTGATAATAACCGCTTGCCTTGATACGGGTATAACCTGCACCTGCACTCCATACATAATTCATGCCATCAAGCTTCACATTCACAATCTGAGCATCGTTATGAAGTTCACCAGCAAAGTCATTGCTATAATACTCTTTTGCTTCCATCCATTTGCCGTCAGTTTTCAGGAATGCCATTTCTGCAGTTTCCGTTTCGGTATTCTTCTTCACCCATGCAGTGCCATCGAAGCCATATTCATCGGCCATCACATCATACTCCTTATTTCCGAAATAAACTACTGCCTTGACATCCCCGCTCTGTGCGTAAGGGAATGCATTCTTCAGATAAACGGGCAATACGGCATCAGCATCGCTCAAATAGTCCGAACCGGTAGAAACATAATCGGCAGGTTGCATCACACGGATACCGATACTTGCGCTTTCTTCGTAGGCAGTCCAAGCCGAACCGTCATACTGATAGAGAGCAGAAGCATTTGGCTTCACGTCTGATGCACGGGTAACGGCACGAGCAGGTATTTCAGCTTCTGATTCAGGAATCTCCTTATAAATATCCACACCCTCATAATACCCTGATACGGTACTTGTAAGTGACATATTCTTAAACTCTACAGTAGGCGCACACTCTGTAGTACTCTTATAACGGAAAGCAATGGTTATCTTCTTGCCCTCGTAAGCACTCAGGTCAATATCACCGGAATTTACATAATTCCAATTCTTGCCTTCCGGCCATTGAGGTACATTCAGAGCCTTCCATTCAGCAGCAGCCACATCATCCACATAATCTTCCGAAGCCAGCAGTTCAATAAAATCAGCACGATTGTTACCATTCAAGAAATTAATGGCAATATCTACCTTAAGAAGAGGAGCCTTCGCTTTTGCTAAATCTATAATAGGAGAAACCACCCATGCTTCCGATTCAAAATCGCTATCTCCCACATGGGCACTACCCTTCCAACCATATTTGCCATCCACCTTCCATACATTGGTCAACGTGCCGGTAAGTTTCACATTCTGAGTAGTGAAACCGCCCTCGTTTCCATTGAACGACTCATTCATATAAATGCCCAACGTAGCATTCGGATAAGAACCGTATGAATAAGAGCTTTCTTTTTCATAGAAATTCAGCTTGATGATTTTGTCCTTTTCCACATTTTTCACATCAAATGCCTTACGGTCATAGTTATAAGCAAAGCTCCAATCCCCACCCTCGGGTATGGAAGTACCGATGTTGAAGCTGTTAAACGTACCACTCTGATAGATGAACTTGCCATCCGGGCGTTGCATAGTGAAACCTTTTTCCGTAGGAGTAAGTGTCATTATATGATTGGACACATCGCTGGTGATGAAACCATCCGCAATCTCTACCGGTTCACCCTCCATATAACCATACGTCTTATCCGGGTCTTTGAACTGACCGAAAGGAATCCAAGTATTATCCTTCGTCGGAGCCACAATGACATAATTACCTCCTTCGGCATCAATAGAAGTTACTTTCTGATATACCATTTTCACTGCACCGCCGCCTGTACTGGGCTCGGTCTCCGACCAAGCGTAATTCACTTGGCACACATCTCCCGTCTTCGGGTTCTTGATACCTTCCTTCAACAAAGCAGGAAGCTTCTTCAACGTAGAAGGGGTGAGATATTTTACTACCATGCTTTCCCCCCATACTGTAGCGTAATTGTCAGAAGTAAGTTCGAAAGTCTGAGCTTCGTTTATCTTCGAGAGATATTCAGGTTGCTCCTTGCCGATATTGTACTGTACCAGCACCTTGGAACCATCTGACAGATATGCGTAGAGCGAATCGACAAATGCAGGCAGATAGTCTTCGGGAGCTACCATATCAGTAAACATCTTGGTTTTACCCAGCTGGTTCAATGCCGTAAGATAAGTCTGCCCCTCGGGATCCTTGGCGAGAGCTATCCCTTGGTTCTTCGGCATAGAAGCTATTTTGCCATAATGGGCATCAGCCAATACGAGGGTATCGGTACTGACATCCGTGATGGTTTCTTTTTCATCAAATCCGGGGAAATTATCCTCGTTATAATCGCAGGCCCCGAGTGCAAACAGCGAAGCCAATGCGGTTCCTAATAATATATGTTTTTTCATAAATATGTTCGCTTAGAAATTCAACTTCAATCTTACAGTATAAGTACGTCCCCAACCATAGATAACACGTGTGGCCGTCTCCCAGTCATGGTTACTTCCGTCGCGTGCATCGGCTATATACTCTTGGTTGAACAAGTTGTTCACATTGCCGCTCAGTGTAGCACGAATCTTACCGAAGTCAAAGGTATATCCTGCACTTACATCAAATGTGCTCCATGAGGGAATCTCCCAAGGTTTTTCCACCACGTAAGCCTCTTTTTGAGTGGCTTGGCTCGCATCAATGTCATAATCGGCATAATTGCGTGCAAAGAAGTTCCAGTCTGCATTAAGACGCAAGCCTTTCATTGGGCGGAATGTCACTCCCAAAGCAGCTGTAGTCTGAGCAGAACCGCCCACCTGTACATTATCCATTTCAATGGTATACTTGTACTGGTCTACATTACTCATATCTGTCACCACTTCACCACGGCTATTCGCCATAATTTGGCCTTCAGTATTCATCATGAAGCCTTTCGCTGTCCCATTCCAGCGCCAGTCTCCCCAAGAGAACATACCGTTAACTTCCATCCAGCGGAAAGGCTTGGCAATAAAGTCAAGCTCTATACCCATGTGGTTAGCCTGCGCACCGGTCATATTCATTGTCCAACGCTGAGAAGCCCCGTTTACGTCTTCATAGGATCCGGTATCATATAAAGCCTTGTCTTTCCACATAGTATAATAGGCGTTTACATTGGCTGAGAAATACTGGCTACGATATCCATAACCTAATTCGAAAGAGTAAACTTTCTCATTCTTAGCATCAGGATTACGCTCATGTGAACTCTGAGAATTGATAAAGGTATTATCAAAAATAGGAGCACGGCTGATAAATCCGGTATTGAAGAATACGTTATTGTAATCATCAAGGTTGTAGTTCAAACCAGCTTTCACATTGCCTCCCAAATAATGCTTCTTCGAAGACAGCTGTTTGTCACCACTATAATAGAAACGGTCTTTACGCCAATAACTGGTATTTGTAAGACCACCTGAAACAAATGCACTCACTTTATCTTTATTATACTCCAATTGGGCAAAACCACCTTCGTACATCACAAAACCGTCGTAGTCACGACGAATCACATCTCCTACTCCCAACTTCTGGTTTACCCAGGAGGTGACTCCACCATTCACACTATTCTCAGCCAATACACTCTTACGGTTATAAGAGTCTACATAATACTGCCCTCCAAAAAGATCGGTAATGACATTCTTGTGCAAACCTTTATAATAGCGGAAGTCAATACCACCATAGAAATCAAAGTAATCACCAAACTTAGTGGTATAAGTAGAAATCAATCCTGTCCAGAAATGGTCGTTCGAGGCTTTGTTCATAATCATCAGCGAACCTTTATAACCGGGCATTCCACTCACATTCACCGGATTAGTATAGTTATCTGCATTGAGCTTATCCACAGCATCATAATCAAAAGTACCATCAGGACAACGGAACTGAGTGTTCACCGTACCATCACTGGCCGTACCGTACCAAGAGCTGGTGTACCCCGTTACCCCCGTACCACTATAGCCCGCACCAGTACCGATAGACATATAAGCTGCTGTACTGAGGCTTGACTTATGGTTGATTTGCCACAAATGATTAAGAGACATCTGGGGCTTATGGTATTCGTTACGTGAAGAGTTCATCACTTGTCCATTGCGATAACCGAAAGTAGAATTGTAACGATAGGGACTTTCCTCACCCATCCATTGTTTTACACGCTGATACTCCTTGATATTCAAACCATTTGCCATATTACGCTGATTATGCCACTGAGGTGCTCCAAAAGCTGTAAATGAAAGTTGATGGTTGTCATTGATACGTTTTGCAATACTCATGAACCAAGTGTAGGCCTCTGATTCCGTACCTTGAATATAACCGTCGCGTTTATCTCTGGCACCCAATAAAGTAAAGGCCCAACCATCTTTTGTCAGACCGGAAGAGACACTGAACATCACTTTACTGTAGCCGTCATTACCCATGCCGTAAGAGATGAAGCCGCCTTTCTTGGCATCAGTAGTCTTGGTTATAATGTTTTGTGAGCCACCTACTGAAGGAGTTGACACCTTGCTGGCACCAAGTCCACGTTGTACCTGAATACTGCTGGCCACATCAATCAAACCACCCCAGTTACTCATGTATACTTTCTGGTTTTCCATTCCGTTCATGGGTACACCGTTAATCATCATAGCCACATATTCTGACTTAAAACCACGAATCTTTATGTTGGAATCACCAAAGCCACCTCCCTCATTAGAAGCATAAACACCCGGAGTAGATTTCAAGATTTGCGGTAACTCCTGAGAACCTATCTTATCTTCAATAAATACGGGGTCGACAGTAGATACAGCAACCGGAGTCTTGCGTGCCACAGCAATAGACGATGTAATCACTACGTCCTTCAGCATCACAGCATCCGGTTCCATTGGGATAGCACCCAAATCCACAGAAGCGCCCTTCTGCGTGATCTTCTTCTTCTGGTCTTTATAACCCACGTACTTGAATAGTAATGTCGCATTCGAAGCAACGCTTTGCTTGAAATAGCCATCAATGTCGGTCACCGATCCTTGTGTAGTACCTTCCACCATGACGGCAGCACCCACTAACGGTTCACCTGTTTCTGAATCAACAAGCTGACCTCTCACTGTAGTCTGAGCAAATGCAGCGGCACTAAATACCGACAACACTGCAACCAACAGGAATTGAATTAGATGTTTTCTCATAATTCTGTTTTTTGTTAATAGATAGTGTTAATTAAACATTAATTTATGTTTTAAGTCGCAAATATAACTAATAAAAACGAGATTAATGTTATATTTATGTTACCTTTTTTGAAGGTAGAAAGGCTTTTTTGAGATATTTTTAAACAAAAAAAGCCCTGCATTCTACAGCAGAGCTTTCGTATTGTCAACAAGTAAAAGAATATACTTTCAAATTCGCACCGAAATCAGTCATTCATAAGCTTTCTATAACGTACACGGGTGGGTTCTTCTTTCCCAAGACGTTTCTGTTTATTTTCCTCATATTCGGAATAAGAGCCCTCAAAGAAGAACACATTGGAGTCTCCTTCGAAAGCGAGGATATGCGTACAGATACGGTCGAGGAACCAACGGTCGTGACTGATGACCACGGCACATCCGGCAAAGTCTTCCAGACCTTCTTCGAGAGCACGGAGCGTGTTCACATCGATGTCGTTGGTGGGTTCGTCCAGCAACAGCACATTACCTTCTTCCTTCAGGCAGAGCGCCAGATGCAGACGGTTGCGCTCACCACCGGAAAGCACTCCGCAGAGCTTCTCCTGGTCGGCACCGGAAAAGTTGAAACGGGACAGATAGGCGCGTGCATTGATGTCGCGTCCACCCATGCGGATCAAATCGTTTCCGCCGGAAATGACCTGATACACGCTCTTGTTGGGGTCGATATCCTTATGCTGCTGGTCCACGTAGGCCACCTTTACGGTCTCCCCTACCTCAAACTCGCCTTTATCTGCCTTTTCCAGCCCCATGATAAGGCGGAAAAGCGTGGTCTTACCGGCACCGTTAGGGCCGATGATACCCACGATTCCGTTGGGCGGAAGCATGAAGTTGAGATCATCAAACAGCAGTTTGTCGCCAAACGCCTTTGCCACATGCTTGGCTTCAATCACTTTATTACCCAGACGGGGACCGTTCGGGATAAAGATTTCCAGCTTCTCTTCCTTCTCCTTCACGTCCTCATTCAGCAATTTGTCGTAGGAGTTCAGACGTGCCTTCCCCTTTGCCTGGCGGGCCTTGGGAGCCATGCGCACCCACTCCAACTCACGTTCCAGCGTCTTGCGGCGCTTGCTGGCAGTCTTTTCCTCCTGCTCCATACGCTTGGTCTTCTGTTCCAGCCAGCTGGAGTAGTTACCTTTCCAGGGAATACCTTCGCCACGGTCCAGCTCAAGAATCCAGCCGGCAACGTGGTCGAGGAAGTAGCGGTCGTGCGTTACGGCAATCACCGTACCCTCGTACTGCTGCAAGTGTTGTTCCAGCCAGTCAATGGATTCGGCATCGAGGTGATTGGTGGGCTCGTCGAGGAGAAGCACGTCGGGCTTCTGCAACAATAGGCGGCAAAGGGCCACACGGCGACGCTCACCACCGGAAAGATGTTCTACGGACTGATCTTCGGGCGGACAACGAAGGGCGTCCATGGCGCGCTCCAGCTTGCTGTCGAGGTTCCAAGCATCGGTCGCGTCGATGATGTCCTGCAATTCGGCCTGGCGGGAGAAAAGCTTGTCCATCTTGTCCTGATCCTCATAATATTCGGGCAAGCCGAACTTCTGGTTGATTTCCTCGTATTCTGCCAGCGCATCCACAATGGGTTGCACACCTTCCATAACAATTTCCTTCACGGTCTTGGTGGGGTCGAGGTACGGTTCCTGAGCCAGATATCCCACAGAATATCCCGGCGAGAACACCACTTCGCCCTGATAGGACTTATCCAATCCGGCGATAATCTTCAGCAGGGTCGATTTACCCGAACCGTTCAGACCGATGATACCGATTTTTGCCCCGTAGAAGAACGAGAGGTAAATGTTCTTCAGTACCTGCTTGTTGTTCTGCTGAATGGTTTTATTCAGCCCAACCATAGAAAAGATAATCTTTTTATCGTCTACTGTTGCCATGTATTTAATGATTAACGTTCAGTGATTAATGATTAATATCAAGGGTTAATGGGGACAAAGATAAGAAAAAAGATGGTATTATTTTGCAAATTTCAAAAAAGTATCTATCTTTGCACCCGCTTAACAGCACTAAAGGATTGAATCGCTAGCTCAGCAGGTAGAGCACAACACTTTTAATGTTGGGGTCTTGGGTTCGAGCCCCAAGCGGTTCACAGAGAAAAAAGCCAGAAGGCTACAAACATAAAAAAGTCCTACAATATCAACGTATTGTAGGACTTTTTTATGTTTCCATCTTACCACGAAAAGAAAAGATTGGACATCCAAACAGTGGTACAATTGGTACAGTAGGTACAGCGTTTCTTCTGCTTCACACACATGCGCTTATGTACATTGCTTTATAACGCGTACATTATTTATATACATGCGTGTGTGAGGCAAAAGGACCGCTGTACCCACTGTACCAACTGTACCCATCAACCTCACCTTTACACTGCTCAAGTTCACCTTTACGCGACTAAACCTCACCTTTGTTCACGTCATTTCACCTCTTCCAGATAAAGCACACGGCTCGAATAGTCGTTCTGCTTGTGGTAGTCCACCCTATGGTTGTATGGAATCTCCAGCCCGTTTGCCATAAGGTAGGCACCACTGAAGACCTTTCCTTCGTAGTTCAAGGGAACATTATCTATGCGGTTCAGCTCATGTACTCGGTATTGCTTGTCGGCACAGAGACCGGCCATCTTCACACGCGGCAGATGCTGGTTACAGAAGTGTTCCGTCTTCCACCAATAGAAGACTGCCCTATCCTTCTCTGGAGCCACGTACATTAATGAAGCCACACCCTGCTTGTCATAAGGGGATATCAAGCGGTAGATATCTCCCAATTGTACCACGGGACGAATGGTCTTGTACTCGGCAATGGCATTCTTGCAAAGCGCCTTTTCCTCTTCTGTCATGTTCTTGGGTTGGATTTCCATACCCAGACGGCCACTCATAGCCACATCGATGCGGTACTTCAGAGGGATGGTACGGAATGTCTGATGGTTAGGGGCGGCACTGATGTGCGATGCCATGGCTATGGCGGGGAAGAAATAGGAAGTTCCCCACTGCATATAGACACGTTGCAGGGCATCGGTATTGTCGCTCACCCAGAACTCGTCGAAGTAAGGCAGCACTCCGTAGTTGGCACGGCCACCGCCACTGGCACATGCCTGGATGGTAAGGTCGGGGTATTTGGCACGGATGCGCTGGCACACCTTCTCAAAGCCGCGATGATACTCTATATACATGTGGCTCTGATTTTCTTTGGTCAGGTATTGGGAACCGTGGTTCATGACAGCCATATTGGCATCCCATTTGATATAGTCTATCTCAGGATAAGAAGTCATCAGATTGTCAACAACACCGAACACGAAGTCCTGTACGGCAGGATTGGCAAGGTCGAGCACCACCTGCGTACCGCCGCGTCCCAGTACGAGGTCGCGTTCGGGAGCTTTGAGCACCCAATCCGGATGTTGTTCGTAAAGTTCGCTAGTGGTGTTTGCCATCTCCGGCTCAATCCAGATACCGAACTTGATGCCGCGCTTTTTGGCATCACTCAACAGCCCTTTGACACCGTCCGGAAGCTTGTTCTTGTCCACCACCCAGTCGCCGAGTGATGAACTGTCGTTCTTACGGGGATATTTGTCGCCAAACCAGCCATCGTCCATCACGAACAATTCGCCGCCCATGGAGGCGATGTCCGCCATCATTTGGTCCATACCCTGCTGGTTGATGTCGAAATACACGCCTTCCCAACTGTTCAATAAAATCTTACGGGGAGTAGTGCCGTGCGCCAACTTGTGCAGACGCGCCCAGCGGTGGAAGTTACGGCTGCTGCCACTCAATCCCTCGTTACTATAGGTCAGGGCAAGTTCGGGAGTGCGGAAAAGCTCGTCTTTCTTCAAGGAATAAGCAGAGTTCTCTTCGTTGATTCCGGCAAAGAAATGGTGATATTCATCATCATGCGTCTCGATGCGGAGTTTGTAGTTACCACTGTAACAGAGGGCTGCGCCAATCACGTTGCCCGTGTTCTCCTGCGGACGGCCGTCAAGGGAGAACATCACTTCCGCATGGTCGGTATGAGAATTTCGCACACCGTCCTTATTCTTGATAACCTTCATGCCCGGAGTGAGAGGTTCCTGCGTCAAAAAGCCCTCATTGGCCCAGGAACCGGAGAGATGGGAGAGCCACACATCACCGCGGCGGATGGGCAGATAGCCGGAGGCAAACTGATTGAGCACTACCGGCTTCTTCTCCTGATGAGAAATTTCAGTCCAGGATTCTATCACGTCGGCATCTTGCCAGGCTCGGTAGCAGACATTGACAAAAAAGGGATACACTTTGTCTTTCAGCGCCACGACAGTCGTCACGGCATTTCCTTCCTTCTCGGTAGTCACATTCAGCACTTCAAGCTGGAGGGTCATGTTACCGTCAGCATGCTTCACAGCAAGAGCCGTCTCCACGGGGGTATTCAATCCATATTCGGGATAGGCCGTGTGGCCTGCTTCTGCCGTGGCAATATTCAGCAAATCGGTTTCAGAAAGTCTGTTACCATAATACAAGTGTCTCAGTGTACCGCCTTCAGGAGCCGAAAGCACCAAAGAAGTTTTCGGAGTGGATACACATACGTTTTGAGCCAACAAACTGCCGGTCAGCAGCAGTGCTCCAAAAAGGAAATTTGTTCGTTTCTTAAAATTCATGCTTTTCTTGTTTAGATTCTATAATCATTTAGCTGTGGGCAAATGTAGACGTTTCCCCGAAGATAAAATAGTATCATTTTATCATATTCTTATACAAATTCTATTTCCGGCTGACAATTGTCCCGGTAGCCTGGTTGGCAGGCATCACCAGCACTTCTGCAATCTGGATATGCTCGGGGACGGCAGCGGCAAAATAAACCACTTCGGCTATATCGTCACCGGTTAGCGGGCGTATACCTTTATATACATTGTCAGCCGCCTCCCGGTCGCCACGGAAACGGATGACAGAGAAATTGGTTTCCACCAGTCCGGGCTTGACGTTCGTCACGCGTACCGGAGTATCCACCAAGTCGATGCGGAGTCCGTCGGAAAGGGCCTTGACGGCGGCTTTGCAGGCACAGTACACACTGCCGCCCGGATAAGCGTAGTCTCCGGCAATAGACCCCATGTTGATGACATGACCGCGTCCGCGCTCCACCATGCCGGGAACTACGAGGCGGGTCATAGCGAGAAGCGCTTTCACGTCTGTATCAATCACCACATCCCATTCGTCGAGATTACCCTCGTGCTCCTTGTCTACTCCGATGACGAGTCCGGCATTGTTAATCAGTATGTCTATCGCTTTCCACTCCACCGGAAGGGATTCGAGGGCGGCACAAGCAGCCTGCCTATCGCGGACATCAAAAGGAAGCAGATACACATCGGCTCCGAATTTTTCTTCCAATTCTTTCTTTACAGCATTCAGTTTCTCCACATTACGACCATTGAGTATAAGCCGGTAACCGTTCATGGCAAACTTGCGAGCACAGCCTTCCCCTATTCCGGAGGAGGCTCCGGTGATGAGTACAATTTTCTTTTCCATCGTGTAATAGTTTTTTATATCAATACTGTCAGCAAAGGTATTACTTATTATTTATTACAATCACATTTTTGAAAAGTCCTTTCTTCTTTTACAACCTCTTGCTTTATAAGTTTATCATCAATAAAAGTAAAAGCTGTTGTTATAATATACCATGTACCTTTGTTTAATTCTTCTTTATAGAAGATTTTTCTTTCTCTTGATTGTCTTGTATATAGGATATTTCCTTATTAAAAGGCTTTCCATATCTTTTTATGAAAAGATTTTATCTATACCAATTTTATATTTTCAGAGCTGAATTTACTTATTCGACTGGATGTATAACATGATGTCAGGGCGATTGTTACCAATGTAGTCAGAATGATATTTTTTAGTTTCATATTACTATTTATTGTTCTTTTCAGGTAACGTTTGTGTACCAAGATAATTGTATGTCACTTCTTGTATGTTATAAGGGAAGACATTATAATAACCGTCTGTTTGTACAATTTCCATGTTCAAAGCTTTTTGACCGTATGCTTTACGGAGTGTTGACCACTCGAAATCGAATGAGGTTCCGGGACGCATCACCATGGTACGTTTATCAGGAAGTGATACTGGCTGTTGGAGGATGCGCACATATACATATAGGGTAGCTGTTGGTGGCAAGGTCGCCGAGGTCATTTTACGCATGGTATAGATGCCTTGGGCAATGTTTTTTTTGCAAGGCAGGGTGGTAAATGACGGAGCGT
Organism: Bacteroides sp. AF25-5LB; assembly: GCF_003602965.1. Lineage (NCBI taxonomy): Bacteria > Pseudomonadati > Bacteroidota > Bacteroidia > Bacteroidales > Bacteroidaceae > Bacteroides > Bacteroides sp. AF25-5LB. The sequence continues at coordinate 181,488 of NZ_QTMC01000007.1, read as the reverse complement.
TAGTGAAATGAAAGGCACAAGTTCCCCATAAGCAATAACCTTGTTGGGATAATTCTCTGTTCTGCTTGGTTTCCACATCGACACACGTTAAGCCCGAAATCGGAAAATGCTGTTGATTAATGTCATACATTTGGAGTTCCGAGAAACATTTGATGCGGAACACTTTATTGAAATCTGCCTTTGCTACAGCTTGTTCCAGTTCTTTCCGGTATGTTGTACGGAGTTCTTCCAGTACAAACGGGTCATTGGCTGCTTCTGCATATTGTTTGGGAGCACGGAGAGAGGCATAGGTTTCAACTGATGTTGTGTCGATAGGTTTGCCGTAAAGCTTATGTGCGTAGGCGAACAAGATAGCTGGGGTAAGGTCAACAGCTCCATTCATAAGGGAAACATGATGTCCGGACATGATGTTTCCTTTGCTTAAAGCCATGTTTAGATATACGCCGATCTTGAAATCCCCTTGTTCGGCAAAGACTATTTGGGGCGTTTCCGGCTGTTGGTAAATGCCGAACTGTTGATAGAGTTCGGGCTGGTAAGTAGGTATGTCGGTAATGACGGCAGTCCGTCCGGTTGAGTTTTTCGGATCCAGACTGTCGAATTGATTATTGGCGTTTAGCTGCCTAATAAATAGATAGCCCGAAGGCAATGGTTCGCCAATACGGAGCGTGTCGCCTACTTTATAAGTACGACCGTCACAAGCATCAATGCTCTGTTGGGCTTGAAGGGGTTGGCATAACAAACAGACACTGCTTAACAATAAAGCGGTCAAATTCATTCTTTTCATACGTTTTTTTATGCTTAATTCTATAGTTCTCATATTAATAGATTCTTATAATAGTTGCAATGATAATTAGGATAATTGATGCTCGCTGAGGATTTTATGTTATTTAATAGAAACGGCATAAGAAACCACAACTGTTTTTACTCCGGCTTGCGGATATTTATTTTTGTAGTATTCAGAAAGGTCTTTATAAAGATAAGCTACATCGGGAGTTAAATCTACGTTTCTTGATTTAGCAGAACGACCCATAAACACATCAAATGAAAGATAATTCGTTTCATTTCCCTGTTCATCTGAAAAAGTCCATTTTCCATAACCAAACACATTTCCCTCTGGAGGAAGTAATTTGTAAGATTCTGGCATTTCTTCCGGAGCTTTGTTTTCGTTTTTTATAATACACGGTCCCAGTGTATTATTATCGTCTTTTATTGCAATACATCTTAGGAATTTGTCTTCGCTCCGCCAAAATATATAGTGAAAATCCAAAGGAATAAGAGATTCTTTTTCCAATTCTTCTTCAATAAGTTTTTGATTATTATCTGCATCTACTACATATTTGTATTTAGGAAGCTGTACATTCTCGTAGTATGATTTAGGGATAAAATGTAAAGGCAAATTTTCTGAATCTTTCCTATTTTTAGATATTATTTCAAGTAGTTCATATTCCGTCCATGCGGGATTTTCCATGCTATAATCCAAATAATTTGTTTCACTGATTTTTACCTTATATTCATATCCTTTCTCAAACTCAAATTTATCAATGACTCCAAGGCTCTCCCATTCTTGGGCATTTTCTTTCTTTACAGCATATACATCAGATAAATAATTAAATCCGTCTGACCAACAAACACCGGGTATCTTCTTTGATGCAATGGTTAGAGAATATTCCTTGTAGTCTGTCACTTTCTCACCCTCTTCATCTTTGTTATCACAGCCTATAAAGCCGAATATACAGAGGAATAATATCAGTATTTCTAATTTTTGTGTTTTCATATCTGTCAAATTTTACGATTCTGTATTTACTTTTATTTGCTCTATCCTTATTTTGTGTGCAAATATATAAAAAGTGCCATTCATAAGGCATTATGAACAGCACTTTTTATTGTTTTCCAGCAAGATAAAACGGTTATATCTTCATTCCCCTGCCTTTCCTTTGCGGCTGTATAGGTCGGTGTATGCTCTGCCGTAGCTTGTCGAATTGCTCTTTGAACCACTCGACAATGGGCTTTCGGTCAATGGCAAGAACCAGTCTCGTCCCGTCCGTGGGGTCTTTCACCCCGTCGGGGTATTCGATGAGACTGCGGTTTAGGTGGGTACATGTGGGGTCGGCGTTCTTCGGAATGATGAAACGCTCGATATGTGCGGTCGTTCCGCTGTCGCTGCCGTGCGCCTTTTCCATGTGTAAAACTACGAAACCCATATATCCTTCCTTTCTTTTTTGGCTTGTGAAACAATAAATCTAACTATCTTTGAGGGCGGCGAAATACCGTCCTCGACGGGGTGTGCAGAGGGGCTTGCCCCTTGCCCTATTGGAGAATTTTCAGCGATACGGAGTATTGCGGCTCGGAAGTAACAAACGATATATCAGCTGATTATCTACACTTTACCAAAAATTACTTTTTCGCTATGTGTTTATTTTAACTTCATAGGGATAATGAATTTTAGAGTAAAGCGAAAATTCCCGATAAATTATGTAACTTTGCACTCGCTTTTTTGAAAGCCCGAAATTCGTTTAATTCGTTTGGATAAAGTAAAAGACGCTTATGCAAAAGTCCGATTGCATCATCGGTGTGGAACATGTATCGAAATTCTTCGGAGACAAGGCCGTGCTGAATGATGTGAATTTGTCTGTCCGTAAGGGCGAGTTTGTAACAATACTAGGACCGTCCGGCTGCGGAAAGACAACACTGTTACGCCTCATTGCAGGCTTTCAGACAGCCTCGGAAGGAGTGATAACCATTGCCGGAAAGGACATCACACAGACACCGCCGCACAAGCGTCCGGTGAACACCGTGTTCCAGAAGTACGCCCTCTTCCCCCACCTCAACGTATTCAACAACATAGCCTTCGGGCTGAAGCTGAAGAAGCTGCCCGGTGCCACTATCGAGAAGAAAGTGAAACAAGCCCTGCGCATGGTGGGCATGACAGACTATGAGGACCGCGACGTGGACTCCCTCTCCGGCGGACAGCAACAGCGCGTAGCCATCGCCCGAGCTATCGTCAACGAACCCGAAGTGCTGCTGCTGGACGAGCCTCTCGCTGCCTTGGACCTCAAAATGCGCAAAGACATGCAGATGGAACTGAAGGAAATGCACCAGAAGCTGGGTATCACCTTCGTATACGTGACCCACGACCAGGAAGAGGCACTCACCCTGAGCGACACCATCGTTGTGATGAGCGAAGGACGCATCCAGCAGATAGGTGTGCCTACGGACATCTACAACGAGCCCATCAACTCCTTTGTAGCCGACTTCATCGGCGAAAGCAACATTTTGAACGGAGTCATGATAAAAGATAAGGCCGTTACCTTCTGCGGGCACGAATTTGAATGCGTGGACACAGGATTTGGTGAACAGATGCAGGTGGACGTAGTAATTCGCCCCGAAGACATCTACATCTTCGATGTATCCGACGCCGCACAGCTGACGGGCACCGTAACCAGCTGTATCTTCAAAGGCGTACACTATGAAATGCTGGTGCAAACGCGCGAAGGCTACGAGCTGATGGTGCAGGACTACCATGCCTTCGAGGCAGGACGCGAAGTCGGTCTGCTGGTAAAACCCTTCGACATCCATGTGATGAAGAAAGAACGCACCTGCAACACCTTCGAAGGAAAACTGGTGGACAAAACGCACGTAGAATTCCTGGGCTGTAACTTCGAATGCCTGCCCGTGCAAGGCATCGAACCGGGCAGCAGCGTGCAAGTGGAAGTGGACTTCCAGGACGTCATCCTCGAAGACAACGAAGAGGACGGCCGTCTGACGGGTGAAGTGAAATTCATCCTCTACAAAGGAAACCATTACCACCTGACCGTGTTTACAGACTGGGACGAAGACATCTTTGTCGACACCAACGACGTGTGGGACGACGGCGACCGTGTAGGTATCATCATCGCACCCGAAAACGTGAGAATAAGGAATAAAGAATAGGGATTAGGGATTAAGGGTTAGCTATTATAAATTCTTTATCCTTCACCCTTAATCCTTAATCCCTAATCCTTAATCCCTAATCCTTAATCCCTTAATTCCTAATCCCTTAATCCCTAATAAAGATGATAACTTTCTTTATGCGCCGGCGCAACTGGACGGTACCCTACGCGCTGTTTCTGCTTGTATTTGTCATAGTACCGCTGCTGCTCATCGTGCTCTACGCCTTTACGGACGACGGAGGAGCGTTCACACTCGCCAACTTCCGCAAGTTCATGATGCACCCCGAAGCGATGAACACGTTTGTCTACTCCATCGGAATAGCCGTTATCACTACGCTGATCTGCCTGCTGCTGGGCTATCCGGCGGCGTATATCCTGAGTCAGAAGCAATTCAACGCCTCGCGCACCATGGTGGTGCTGTTCATCCTGCCCATGTGGGTGAACATCTTGATACGTACGCTTGCCACAGTGGCGCTGTTCGACTTCCTGAACCTGCCGCTGGGTGAAGGCGCACTTGTGTTCGGTATGGTCTACAACTTCCTGCCGTTCATGATATACCCCATTTACAACACCCTTCAGAAGATGGACCACAATTTGATTGAGGCTGCGCAAGACTTGGGAGCCTCCCCCACGCACGTATTCGGCAAGGTGATTCTACCGCTGTCCATGTCGGGTGTGATGAGTGGTATAGTAATGGTGTTTATGCCTACGGTATCCACCTTCGCCATCGCCGAGCTGCTGACGATGAACAACATCAAGCTTTTCGGTACCACGGTACAAGAGAATATTTACAATGGAATGTGGAACTACGGTGCCGCCCTCTCGCTCATCATGCTACTGCTGATAGGCATCACCGTCCTCTTCACCAACGAGGAAGACGGCGCATCGAATGAAAGCGGAGGTGTGATATGATGACACGAATCTTGACCCGCGGCTACTTGTGGCTGCTGTTGACGTTGCTCTATTCGCCTATCCTGATAATCATGATATTCTCCTTCACCGAAGCAAAGGTGCTGGGCAACTGGACGGGGTTCTCCACCAAGCTGTACAGCTCGCTGTTCACGGGCGGGATGCACCACTCGTTGATGAACGCTATCTGGAACACATTCGCCATTGCCCTGCTTGCCGCCACCGCCAGCACGGCACTGGGCAGCATTGCAGCCATCGGCATCTTCAACCTGCGCTCGCGCACACGGCAGGTAATGAACTTCGCCAATGCCATCCCGATGATGAATGCAGACATTATCACCGGTGTGTCGCTGTTCCTGCTGTTCGTCAGCTTCGGCATATCGCAAGGATTTACCACAGTGGTACTGGCACACATCACCTTCTGCACACCCTACGTGGTGCTCAGCGTAATGCCCCGGCTCAAGAAGATGAACCAGAATGTCTACGAGGCGGCACTCGACCTGGGCGCCACACCGTTCCAAGCACTGCGCAAGGTTATTCTTCCGGAGATATTTCCGGGTATGATAAGCGGCTTCATCCTTGCCTTCACGCTCTCCATCGACGACTTTGCCGTGACCATCTTCACCATCGGCAACCAGGGGCTGGAAACGCTCTCCACCTACATCTACGCCGATGCGCGCAAGGGTGGACTGACGCCGGAACTGCGGCCACTCTCCACCATCATCTTCGTGACGGTGCTGGTGTTGCTGATTGTAATCAACAAGCGGGCCGAACGGACAAAAAACGATTGATGTGAGTGATGAGTTATAAGTTATCAATTGTCAAAAACAAGATGATGAAAAGGATAATAAACATACTGATTCTACTGTGCTGTATCGCATCCCTCTCCTCTTGTGGAAACTCTACAGAAGAGCGCAGCCGTGTACTGAAGATATACAACTGGGCAGACTACATCGATGAAGATGTGCTTGCCGAATTTCCCGACTGGTACAAGCAGCAGACGGGCGAAGACCTCCGTATCATCTACCAGGTGTTCGATATCAACGAAATCATGCTCACCAAAATTGAGCGCGGGCACGAGGACTTCGACGTCGTATGCCCCTCGGAGTACATCATCGAACGTATGCTCCGCAAAGACCTCCTGCTACCCATCGACCGCAACTTCGGCCGCACACCGGACTACATCCCCAACGTGTCGCCCTACATCCGCCACGAGCTGAACAAGACCTCGCAACCTGAACGCCAGACCGAGGACTATGCCGTGCCCTATATGTGGGGCACCGCCGGCATCCTCTTCAACAAGAAGTTCATTACTCCCGAAGAGGCAAGCACGTGGAATATCCTCTGGACTCCCAAAAACCGTAGCAAGATACTGATGAAGGACAGCTACCGCGACGCCTACGGCACTGCCATCATTTACGCCCATGCCCGGGAACTTGCCGACAGCACCGTCACCGTAGAGCAACTGATGAACGACAACTCCCCGCAGGCCATCGCCCTTGCCGAGAAATACCTCAAGGAGATGAAACCCAACATCGCCGGCTGGGAAGCCGACTTCGGCAAGGAAATGATGACCAAGAACAAGGCGTGGATCAACTTCACCTGGAGCGGCGACGCCGTCTGGGCCATCGAGGAGGCCGATGCCGTGGGTGTGGAACTGGACTACACCGTCCCCCGCGAAGGCAGCAACATCTGGTATGACGGCTGGGTAATCCCCCGCTACGCCCGCAACGTGAAGGCAGCAAGCTATTTCATCAACTACCTCTGCCAGCCCTCCGTGGCGCTGCGCAACATGGATGCCATCGGTTACGTCAGCGCCGTCGCCACACCGGAAATCATGGAGGCGAAGACCGACACCACGCTTGACGTGCATTCCGACCTCAGCTACTTCTTCGGTCCCTTGTCCGGAGCCGACAGCCTACAGATAGACCCGGTCCAGTACCCCGACCGCCGCGTAGTGGAGCGCTGCGCCATGATACGCGACTTCGGCGACCGCACGGAACTGATGCTCGAAATGTGGAGCCGCGTGAAAGGTGACAATCTCAATACGGGCATCGTACTGCTCATCTTCGCCGTCTTCGGTCTGCTCTTCATCTGGCTGGTATATACCAAGATACGAAAGTACAAGCAGAAACGCCGCCACCGCCTCCGCAGAAAGCGAAAAAGGAGATGATTAATACATTGTTTATCTAAAAAAACGTTAACGTGCAAGGAACTAAGAATTTGACACAAGGCCCCATCAACCGCCAGCTATTCACGCTGGCAATGCCCATCATGGCCACCTCATTCATCCAAATGGCCTACAGCCTGACAGACATGGCATGGGTAGGACGTCTGGGCAGTGAGTCCGTGGCTGCAGTAGGTGCGGTAGGCATACTGACGTGGATGTCCGGTTCCATCGCCTTGTTGAACAAGGTAGGTGCCGAAGTCAGCGTAGGCCAGTCCATCGGTGCACGCAGCGAAGAGGATGCACGCAGTTTTGCTTCACACAACATTACAATTGCCCTGCTCATCTCCGTCTGCTGGGGAGGACTGCTGTTTCTTTTCGCCCGCCCCATCCTGAACATCTTCGAACTGAAACAGCATATCACAGACGCCGCCGTGACCTATCTGCGCATCGTGTCGACGGGACTGCCGTTTGTCTTTCTCTCCGCTGCCTTCACGGGCATCTACAACGCGGCAGGACGTAGCAAGATTCCGTTCTACATCAGCGGAACGGGACTGGTTATGAATATCCTCCTCGACCCTCTTTTCATCTTCGGCTTTGGCTGGGGGACGGTAGGGGCTGCACTTGCCACCTGGCTGTCCGAAGCCATGGTCTTCGGCATCTTCGTCTACAAACTCCGGGGGAAAAGCGCTGTACTCGGCGGATTCTCCTTCCTCGTCCGTCTGAAGAAGAAGTACACCCGGCGTATCTTCAAGCTCGGCCTGCCCGTGGCCACACTGAACACACTCTTTGCTTTCGTCAACATGTTCCTCTCGCGCACCGCTTCGGAGCAGGGAGGGCACATCGGACTGATGGCATTCACTACCGGAGGACAAATCGAGGCCATCACCTGGAACACTTCACAAGGATTCTCTACAGGACTGAGTACATTCATTGCACAGAACTATGCTGCCGGACAAAAGTCGCGCGTGAAGCAGGCATGGCACACCACCCTATGGATGACGGGCGTATTCGGAAGTCTCTGCTCACTGCTCTTTATCTTCTTTGGCAGTGAAGTGTTCTCTATCTTCGTGCCCGAAGCCGAAGCCTACCGTGTGGGAGGTGACTTTCTCCGCATCGACGGTTATTCACAAATGTTCATGATGATGGAAATCACCATGCAAGGTGTGTTCTACGGACTGGGACGAACGGTACCGCCTGCTATTGTCAGTATCGGATGCAACTATATGCGCATTCCGGTAGCATTGCTACTGGTACATATGGGTATGGGAGTGGACGCCATCTGGTGGGCAGTGAGTGGAACCACCATTGCCAAAGGTCTGATACTGACAGCCTGGTTCATATCCATCAAAAGGAAAATTCTCTAAAAAAGAACAGAACTGACGAACTTTAGGAAGAGAAATATGGTTATATATACATAAATTTGCAACATTAAAGATAAGATCAACTTTTAAAGAAAAAAGAGTTATGAAGAAAATGAAATTTACAGTATTGTTTTTATGCAGTGCATTGCTGCTGGGCAGTTGCGGCACCATGAACAACAAGGCAAAAGGTGGAATAATCGGTGGTGGTTCCGGCGCAGCGGCAGGTGCCATTATCGGCGGACTGATAGGTAAAGGCAAGGGGGCAGCCATTGGCGCGGCAGTAGGCGCGGCAGTAGGTACAGGTGCCGGTGTTGCCATCGGACACAAAATGGACAAGAAGGCTGCCGAAGCTGCCAAGATTGAAGGTGCCCAAGTGGAGCAGGTAACGGATGCCAACGGCTTGCCGGCTGTCAAAGTATCCTTTGCGGCAGGTATTCTGTTCGGCTTCAACTCCGCAGCACTGAGCAACGAGGCAAAGGCCTCCCTGCGCGAACTTGCACAGATTCTGAAGGAAGACCCGACAACGGACATTGCCATCATCGGCCATACCGACAAGGTGGGTACCTACGAAGCCAACATGAAGGTTTCCAAGAACCGCGCCTATGCTGTAGAAAACTATTTGCAGGATTGCGGTGTATCTCCTGCCCAGTTCAAGAAAGTGGAAGGCGTGGGATACAACGAATACGATGAAAGTCTGTCTGCCGACCAGAACCGACGCGTAGAGGTATATATGTATGCCAGCGAACAGATGATTAAGAATGCGGAGGCGAATAATTAATGTGCTAATGTGATCAATGTGCCAATGTGCTAATTGGCATATTGACACATTAATCACATTGACATATTAGTACATTAATCACACTGGCACTCTCTCCATGAAACTCCCGAAACCTTTGCGGTTCCTCCGCAACATCATATTATTCTTCTTTATTTCCACTATCCTGGCGGTAGTGGTTTATCGTTTTGTACCCGTCTACATCACGCCATTGATGGTTATCCGCAGCGTGCAGCAAGTCTTCAAGGGCGAAAGTCCCCGTTGGCACCATACTTGGGTATCTTCCGACAAGATATCCCCTCACCTGCCGATGGCCGTCATTGCTTCGGAAGACAACCGGTTTGCCACACACAACGGGTTCGATTTCATTGAGATACAGAAAGCGATAAAGGAGAATGAAACAAGAAAACGGAAACGGGGCGCCAGTACTATCAGCCAGCAGACGGCAAAGAATGTATTCCTATGGCCCCAATCTTCCTGGGTACGCAAAGGACTGGAAGCCTACTTCACCGTACTGATAGAATTCTTCTGGTCCAAAGAACGTATCATGGAGGTCTATCTCAACTCCATCGAAATGGGGAAAGGCATCTATGGCGCACAAGCCGCCGCCAAATACAAGTTCAAGACTACAGCAGCCAAACTCTCTGCCGGACAATGTGCACTGATAGCAGCCACACTACCCAACCCCATACGCTTCGACTCAGCACACCCCTCCCCTTACATAAAGAAAAGGCAAGGACAGATTCTACGATTGATGAAACTGATACCCAAATTCCAGCTAAATGAGAAACAGACAAAAGAATAAAAAGAGGACGTGCCCAAAGTACATGAGCACTTTCATAATGTTATTCTGCGTAATCCGCGCCTAAAAAAAAGCGTTCAAAGGGGGTTGATACATCCCCTTTAATTTTTAATTAATACGCATGGCCTCCCTCTCCCATCTCCTTCGCATCAATCTTACGATTATCAATGCTGCGCCATGCATAGAAGATATAGGCAAGAACGAAAGGAACAAGGATAGAGACATAAGCCATAACCTTCAGTGTGAACTGGCTCGAACAACTGTTTGCCAACGTCAGCGAGCTTTGTAAGTCGTGGGTGGAAGGATAATAGGCTGTATTGTTATAGCCTGCCACAAGCAGCAATGCCAATACCGCAAGCACCGTCCCTGCACCGGCAAACCAGATTCCCTTGTCGAACGTCGGCTTCCACAGCGTACGGATGATGCCCCAAAGCACAGCCACCACACCAATCAGGAATACAAACAGCACTACCGGCATCTGCAAGAAGTTCGTCAGATACTTGTAAGGTTCCATGAACACCTCTCCCGTTTCCGGACGGACAGCGTAGCCGTCGGCCACCAGTGTACGGATGACGAAGGCCAGGAAGAACACCAGGAACAATGCCGTATTTCCCCAGAGTGCCCGGCGGCAGCGTCTCACCAAGTCGTCCTCATTGATGTTATTAATAAAATAGAGCGCCCCCAAGATGCGCGCCAGGAAGAACACAGCCAGCCCGAGCACCACATTCCACGGATTGAGCAGCGCATCCAGCCCGTGTCCTGCATTGGCCCACTGACTGATGACCGGCATCACCGTATCTGCCATATTCCCTTTATTGATGTAAAATTCGGACCCCGTGAAGAACGTGGCCACTGCCCCACCCAGCAATACCGGACCTACCACTCCGTTTATCACCAGGAACGTGCGATACGTTGTCTTGCCCAGCAGATTTCCCGCCTTCGACTGGAACTCGTAGCTGACAGCCTGCAACACAAAGCTGAACAGAATAATCATCCACAACCAATAGGCTCCTCCGAAACTCGTACTATAGAACAACGGAAACGAAGCAAAGAACGCGCCTCCAAACGTGACGAGCGTTGTAAACGTAAACTCCCATTTCCGTCCCGTAGAATTAATCATCATCTTCTTTTGCTCCTCCGTCTTCCCCAGACAGAACAGAAGCGAATTACCTCCCTGCACAAACAGCAGGAATACCAGCAGTGCTCCCAGCAAGGAGACTACGAACCACCAATAGTGTTGAAGAAAAATATAGGTATTCATTGTGAATTATGAATTATAAGTTATGAGTTATGTTATGAATTATGCGTTTCTGTTTCCGGGCCTTTGCGAATGGCCTTCAGCATAATTCCCACCTCGGCAATCAGCATGACAGTGAAAAGTACCAGAAAGATAAAGAACGTGGTCTGCACGGAACCGACATCCAACTTGGAAATGGCGGCACTTGTGGGCAGCATGTCTTGGATGGCCCACGGCTGGCGACCACATTCGGCAACCACCCATCCGGCTTGTCCGGCCAGATAGCCCAGCGGAATGGTGAGCATGGCCACCCAATGCATCCACGGCATCCGCGACAAGTCTTTCTTATAGGCCAGGAACAGCACCACGATAAAGAAGAGGATGAAATATCCACCCAACATCACCATCACACGGAACATGTAGAACGTAAGAGGCACATTCGGCACCAATTCGTTCACATCCTTGATATAACCGTAACCGAAATAGGCTACATTATCTTTCAACACTTTGGCAGCCACCTCCGCATCCGCCTCATTGCCCGCAGCCTTGGCTGCACGATAGGCGGCAAACGCACTGATGGCCGTTTTCCCTTTTTCTATTTTCTCTTCTGCCGAAAGCGCCACAGTACCGTCCTTCAACGGGTATCCGCCTTTCAGCAGGTCATTGATGCCGGGAACAAAGGCATCCGTCTTCCGTTCGGCAAGCAACGACAACATCTTAGGGATTTCCACACGGAAAAGGAATGGGTCTACTCCGTCTTGCGGCGTCTGCTTGGCAGGATTCAGCAGCCCGAACGCTACCAATCCGGCACCTTGCCGCCCTTCATAATAACCTTCCATAGCAGCCAACTTCATCGGCTGCTTTTGCGCCACTTGATAGCCGGAGCCATCGCCCGTCCAGGCAGACAGCACGGCGGCACACAGACCTACCCATGCGGCAATCTTTACACTTGCCAGCGCAAATTTCTTCTCGCGCTTCTTCCACAGATACCAGCAGCTCACCCCCACTACAAACACGGCAGCCAGTACCCAGCCGGACAGCACACTGTGGAAGAACTTGTTGACAGCCATCGGCGAAGTGGCCACAGCCCAGAAGTCCACCATCTCGTTGCGTGCCGTATCGGGATTGAACTCCATGCCTACGGGATTCTGCATCCACGCATTGGCAACCAGAATCCACCAGGCGGAAATCGTGGCGCCCAGCCCCGTAAGCCAGGTAGATGCTAGGTGGAAACGCTTGCTCACCTTATCCCAGCCGAAGAACATGACGGCGATAAACGTTGCTTCCATAAAGAAAGCCAAAATACCCTCGATGGCAAGCGGTGCACCAAAGATATCGCCCACAAACCAACTGTAATTACTCCAGTTCGTACCGAATTCAAATTCCAGAATGATACCGGTTGCTACACCAATGGCAAAGTTGATACCGAAAATCTTCATCCAGAATTTAGCAGTACGTTTCCAAAATTCGTCACCCGTACGGTAGTACGCCGTTTCCATGATGCCCATAATTACCGCCAGTCCAAGTGTCAGCGGCACAAAAATCCAGTGATAGATGGCGGTCAAGGCAAATTGGGCTCTCGACCAGTCAATCAGAGAAGTGTCAATGTGTCCAAGCATAAGAATCAAGTTATGAGTTATAAGTTATGAGTTATTGAGTTATTGGGTTGTCGAGTAAGAACACAGAGACACGGAGAATTTATAAAGGCAAGGACATAAACTCTGTGGCTCTGTGTCTCCGTATTTAGTCACCCAGGCTCCGGTGGATAAGTTCATTACTAACATAGCCTTCTTTGTCGTCACCCACCACGGGAGTATTCAGAAACCGTGGGAAGAAGAAAAGACGGAGAATAAAAAACATGATGAATAACTTCACAAGGATGATAAGCCACAAAGTACGCCCTAACGTCATACTTCGAAAACCTTCCAGATAAAAACGCCAAATGTTTACCGCAGTTCGTTTCATGCTGATAAAATTATAATGATTACAAATATAAAATACTTTTATATAAAAAACAAATAAAAAGGTGAAAAGTTGAACAGAAAAAAGACTTCTCCCATTCATCGGTACAAAAAAGATTTTAGGCGAGGAAAATTCCCCCAACGTCTATCACTTTTGCAATCCTCTCTCCCCCCCCACTACATTTGCCAATGTAAAACCATAGAATAACGAAGATATGACGAACGTAAAGAGATTGACAGTGATAGCGCTATGTGTGGCAAGCTGCATGGGAGTGGCCGCCCAAAACGACACTTCCGCGCAAACGCCCGGCAGCTCCGGGCAGCTTGCCGACAGCCTGCCCGCCCAATGGGATTTGCAGACCTGCATCGACTATGCTTTGCAACAAAACATCACCATCCGCAAGAACCGCCTCAGCGCGGAAAGTGCCCAGGTAGATGTAAAGACCGCCCGAGCCGCCCTCTTCCCCAATCTTTCAGCCAGTGTGAGCCAGCGTGTCGTAAATCGCCCGAAGAGCAAGACAAACACCATCATTGACGGCGACAACATCACCAGCAGCCAGAGCAAGACTTCCTACAACGGCAGCTACGGCATCGATGCCAATTGGACCCTCTACAACGGCGGAAAGCGCCTCAACACCATCAAACAGCAGCAACTGAACAACCGCGTTGCCGAGCTCAACGTGGCCCAAAGCGAAAACAGCATTAAGGAAAGCATCGCACAGACCTACGTACAGATACTCTATGCCTCCGAAGCCGTGAAAGTGAATGAATCGACTCTGGAAGTGAGCCAGGCCGAATGCGAACGTGCCCGCCAACTTCTTGAAGCAGGAAGCATCGCCAAAAGCGACCTGGCACAACTGGAAGCGCAGGTAAGCACCGACAAGTACCAACTGGTGACAGCGCAAGCCACCCTACAAGATTACAAACTGCAACTGAAACAACTCCTGGAACTGGACGGCGAATCCGAGATGAACCTCTACATCCCCGCCCTCGGCACGGAAAATGTACTGGCACCCCTGCCCACCAAAACGGACGTTTACCGATCCGCTCTCGTGCTCCGTCCGGAAATAGAAGCCGGCAAGCTGAACATACAGACATCCGACCTCGACATCAAAATTGCCCGTGCTGGCTATCTGCCCACACTGAGCCTCAGTGCTGGTATCGGAACCAGCCATGCCAACGGTAATGACTTCACCTTCAGCGAGCAAGTCAAACAGAACTGGAACAACTCGCTGGGCTTCACCGTAAGCGTGCCCATCTTCAGCAACCGGCAGACCAAGAGTGCCGTAGAGAAAGCCAAGATTCAGAAACAGACCAGCGAACTGGACCTGCTGGACAACCAAAAAACGCTGTACAAGACCATCGAAACCCTCTGGCTCGATGCCAACAGCGCCCAGCAGCGCTACGCCGCTGCCACGGAGAAGCTGAAAAGCACACAAACCAGCTATGAACTGATTCAGGAGCAGTTCAACCTAGGCATGAAGAATACCGTAGAACTGCTGACGGAAAAAAGCAATCTGCTCAGCGCACAGCAGGAGACACTGCAAGCCAAATACATGGCGATACTGAACATGCAACTGCTGAAATTCTATCAAGGAGAAAAAATCGAATTATAATACCTTATATATATGAACAAAAAAAGAATCATCCTCATTGCCATAGCTGCCGTAATCATAGTGGGCGGCGGCATATGGCTCTTCGGTGGTGCCAAGGCCAAGCACAAGGTGACCTACGCCACAGCAACCATCCATAAAGGCGAGATTTCCGAATCCGTAACCGCCACGGGAACCATCGAACCGGTGACGGAAGTGGAAGTGGGTACCCAGGTGAGTGGCATCATCGACAAAATTCATGTAGACTACAATTCCGTAGTAACCAAAGGCCAGCTCATTGCCGAGATGGACCGCGTGACACTGCAAAGCGAACTCGCTTCGCAACGCGCCGCCTACAACGGCGCAAAGGCCGAATACGAGTACCAGAAGAAACTCTACGAACGCAACAAGACGCTGAACGAAAAGCAGCTCATCGCCGCCACGGACTATGAGCAGTCCGTCTATAATTATGAGAAGGCCAAGAGCAACTACGAAAGCAGCCAGGCATCACTGGCAAAGGCTGAACGCAACCTCTCCTACGCCACCATCACCTCGCCCATCGACGGCGTGGTCATCAGCCGCGACGTGGAAGCAGGACAGACCGTGGCTTCCGGCTTCGAGACACCGACACTGTTCACCATCGCTGCCGACCTGACGCAGATGCAGGTTGTGGCCGACGTGGATGAAGCCGACATAGGCGGTGTGGAAGAGGGACAGCGCGCCACGTTTACCGTAGACGCCTACCCGAATGACGTGTTCGAAGGAGTGGTCACACAAATCCGTCTGGGAGATGCCAGCTCAAGCAGCACGTCGAGCGCCAGCACCAGCACGGTTGTGACCTACGAAGTAGTCATCTCCGCCCACAACCCGGACCTGAAACTGAAACCACGCCTGACAGCCAACGTCACCATCTTCACCCTCGACCGCAAAGACGTACTGTGCGCTCCTGCCCGTGCCCTGCGCTTCAACCCCGAAAAACCGCTTATCGGCGACAATGATATCGTGAAGGATTGCGAAGGGGAACATAAACTCTGGACCCGCGAAGGCAACACCTTTACCGCCCATCCGGTGAAGATAGGTATCTCCAACGGAGTCAACACGGAAATTATCAGCGGCATTAACGAAGGTACCGTAGTGGTGACCGAAGCCACCATCGGCAGCATGCCCGGCAGCGGCGCTCCGGCCATGAGTCAGGAAGCTCCCGGCGGCGAGAAGAGTCCGTTCATGCCTGGCCCTCCGGGAAGTAAGAAGAAGAACGGAAAATAATACAAAGAAAAGAATTATGAATAAAGCAGTCATTGAACTTCAAAATATCAAACGCAACTTCCAGGTGGGGGACGAAACCGTACATGCCCTGCGCGGCGTCTCGTTCACCATCCGTGAAGGTGAGTTTGTCACCATCATGGGTACATCGGGCTCCGGGAAGTCGACCTTGCTGAATACGCTCGGCTGCCTGGACACGCCCACCAGCGGAGAGTACCTGCTGGACGGCATCTCCGTACGCACCATGAGCAAGCCTCAACGTGCCGTATTGCGCAACCGTAAAATCGGGTTTGTATTCCAGAGCTACAACCTGCTGCCTAAAACCACTGCCGTGGAGAATGTAGAGCTACCGCTGATGTACAACTCCTCCGTCTCGGCTTCCGAAAGGCGGAGACGTGCCATCGAAGCCCTGCAAGCCGTGGGGCTGGGCGACCGGCTGGAACATAAGTCCAATCAGATGTCCGGCGGCCAGATGCAACGCGTAGCCATCGCCCGCGCCTTGGTGAACAATCCCGCCGTTATCCTGGCAGACGAAGCTACGGGTAACCTGGACACCCGTACTTCTTTCGAGATTCTGGTACTGTTCCAAAAGCTGCATGCCGAAGGACGCACCATCATCTTCGTCACCCACAACCCCGAAATAGCCCAGTACAGCAGCCGCAACATCGTGCTGCGCGACGGACAAATCAAGGACGATACCATCAACACCCAAATCCAGAATGCAGCCGAAGCCCTGGCAGCATTGCCTAAGCAGGAGGAGGAATGAGGGATAAGGGATTAAGGATTAGGGATTAATTTTAAACTTTCCATTAAAACGATATGAACGGAACAAACCTTTTCAAAATAGCCTTGCGAGCCTTGAACAACAACAAGCTGCGCGCATTCCTCACCATGCTGGGCATCATCATCGGCGTGGCGTCCGTCATCACGATGCTTGCCATCGGACAAGGTTCGAAGAAAAGCATCCAGGCGCAAATCTCCGAGATGGGCTCCAACATGATTATGATTCACCCCGGTGCCGACATGCGCGGCGGTGTCCGCCAAGACCCCAGCGCCATGCAGACCTTGAAGCTGACTGACTACGAAGCCCTGCGCAACGAAACCAACTTCCTGGTTGCCGTCAGCCCCAATGTCTCCTCCAGCGGGCAGCTCATCGCGGGCAACAACAACTACCCCTCCTCCGTGAGCGGCGTGGGCACGGACTATCTCGAAATCCGGCAGCTCAGCGTGGAGAACGGTGAGATGTTTACCGAAACCGACATACAGACCTCTGCCAAGGTGTGCATCATCGGAAAGACCATCCAAGACAACCTTTTCCCCGGTGGAGAAGACCCCGTAGGACGTATCATACGTTTCAACCAAATTCCTTTCCGCGTGGTGGGCGTACTGAAGTCTAAAGGCTACAACTCCATGGGCATGGACCAGGACGACGTCGTACTTGCCCCTTACAGCACCGTGATGAAACGCCTGCTGGCACAGACCTACCTCAGCGGCATCTTTGCCTCCGCCCTCACCGAGGACATGACGGACAATGCCACCGACGAAATCACCGAGATACTGCGCCGCAACCACAAGCTGAAGGAGAGTGACGATGACGACTTCACTATCCGCAGCCAGCAGGAGCTCAGCACCATGCTGAACTCCACTACTGACCTGATGACCACGCTGCTTGCCTGCATCGCCGGCATATCGCTCGTAGTGGGCGGCATCGGCATTATGAACATCATGTACGTATCGGTGACGGAGCGTACACGCGAAATCGGTCTGCGCATGAGTGTAGGCGCCCGTGGTGTCGACATCCTGAGCCAGTTCCTCATCGAAGCTATTCTTATCAGTATCACGGGAGGCATCATAGGCGTCATCATAGGATGCGGAGCCAGTTGGATAGTAAAGAGCGTCGCCCATTGGCCCATCTTCATACAGCCGTGGAGCGTATTCCTCTCCTTCGCCGTATGTACCGTCACCGGAGTATTCTTCGGTTGGTATCCCGCCAAGAAAGCTGCGGACCTCGACCCGATAGAGGCCATACGCTACGAATAACCTTTTCTCCCTTGCCGGAAGTTAGCCAAATAGTTCTTAAGTATTAGGAAAAAAGTTTCCGGCAATAGGGAAAAAAGTTATGCGAAACCAAGGATAATCTCTATCCCAAGCCTTGGGATAGACATCCGCAAGCTTGGGATACATATCCGCAACCTGGAAACGCTTATCCGCAACCTGCGAACAGAGATTTGCTTCGCAGGCAGCGGATATTTCCAATATCCACCTAAAATCCGTATCTTTGTATCATGATGAAACAACAGCTCCCTAACCCACGCCGCCGCGGCATCGAAACCCTGATACACATCATTGTCTGGGGTATCGTCATCGGTTTCCCCTTTCTGATGATGACACGCAGTGGCTTCAACATCAGCCTTGCGGACTATCTGCGCCACGGTAGCAGCAGTACCCTCTCGTTCTTCCTTGTATTCTACATCAACTACTGTCTCCTCATTCCCCGCTACTTGTTCGAAGGACGCATCCGGCAGTACCTCCTGCTGAACACACTGCTCATCATCTGCATTACCACCGGCGCCCACCTTTGGCAAGAATACACATTCCAGAACCATCTGCGCGGCGATGATGACGGTCAGCACATGGGTCCTCCCAAATGGATATTCATCTTGCGCGATGTCTCGACCATGATTCTCACCGCCGGCCTCAGCGCTGCCATCAAGCTGAGCCGCCGCTGGGCGCAGATGGACGCCGCCCGCCGCGAAGCCGAGAAAAGCCGCACGGAAGCCGAGTTGAAGAACCTGCGCAACCAGCTCAACCCGCATTTTCTGCTCAATACGCTGAACAACATCTACGCCCTCATCGCCTTTGACACTGACAAGGCACAGACTGCCGTGCAGGAACTGAGCCGGTTGCTACGCCATGTGCTGTATGACAATCAGCAGAACTTCGTTACCCTAGACAAGGAGATGGACTTCATCCGCAACTACATCGAACTGATGCGCATCCGCCTCTCCGCCAACGTCACTGTGGAAACAAAGATAGACGTTCGACCGGACAGCCGTACGGAAATAGCTCCGCTCATCTTTATTTCCCTCATAGAGAATGCTTTCAAACATGGCATCTCTCCCACCGAGCCCAGCTTTATCCGCATCCATTTCAGTGAAAGCCCCGGAGAGATATACTGTGAAATAACCAACAGTTACCATCCCAAAAGCATGGCGGACAAAAGCGGAAGCGGCATCGGTCTGGAGCAAGTGCGCAAACGCCTGGAGCTGACCTATCCCGGTCATTATGACTGGAAGCAAGGAGTGAGCGAAAACATGAAAGAGTATAAATCTGTTTTAATCATAAAGATATGAATCTGAAGTGTGCCATTGTAGACGACGAGCCCCTTGCTTTGGGGCTTCTGGAAAGCTACGTCAACAAAACCCCGTTTCTGGAGTTGGCCGGTAAATACTCCAGTGCCGTGCAAGCCATCAAGGAGTTGCCCGAAAAGCACATCGACCTGCTTTTCCTCGACATCCAGATGCCCGAACTGAACGGACTCGAATTTTCAAAGATGGTCGATTTCAATACCCGCATAGTCTTCACCACCGCCTTCGACCAATACGCCATAGACGGTTACAAAGTCAATGCGCTGGACTACTTGCTGAAACCCATCTCCTACATCGACTTTCTGCAGGCTGCCAACAAGGCTGTACAATGGTTCGAACTGCTGCAACAGCCAAAGGAAGAAATTCAGAGTATTTTCGTAAAGAGCGAGTATAAGCTGGTACAAATCGAACTAAGTAAAATTCTGTACATAGAGGGGCTGAAAGACTATCTTAAAATCTACGAGGAAGATTCCCCCAAGCCCATCTTGTCTTTAATGAGCATGAAGGCTATGGAGGAACTCCTGCCCACCTCGCGTTTCATGCGCGTTCACCGTTCCTACATTGTCCAAAAGGATAAAATACGTATTATAGACCGTGGTCGCATCGTATTCGGAAAGAATTACATCCCGATAAGCGACAGCTACAAACAAGCTTTTCAAGAATTTTTAGACCAAAGAAGCTAAAAAAATCGACCAATCCGTCGATAAAATCGGAAAAGCCGTCGATTTATTATAGAATCCTTTTGCAGATTAAAATATGTTTTTTTATCTTTGCGCTGAACAGATAGGAGTTGTGAAACTCCCCCAATAGAATAGTTTAGTTAAGTCTAGTTTAGTTTTTGTGTGAAGCACTTCCTCCGTAAGCGAACGTTGGAAGTGCTTTTTTAGGTGCAACAAGTACTTACGAAAAACAAGCAAATTAAAAATAGTTTCACTTTTGGGGCTAAATAATTGCCGAAAAATTGCAAAAACAAAAATAAATCAGAAAAGCTATATAGACCTGCATCAAAAACATTTGTAAAGTATGAGGGCGATTTGCAGAAGTGGAATTAGACCATTCGAGCGTACCTGGGATTTTTATATCAATTACCCAATATCAGCTCCCAGTTATCCATAATGGCCATCTCTCAATGTAGCACATCAGGCTGATAAATTGTATAATTTATTCAAAAGCAATAAAATCTATGCACAGCTCTACCTTCCTTAAATATTATTTGTAGACTTTTATATATTTTGTCCTGTTTTATAAAAAAACATGTCATACTTTTGCATATATAAATGTTCTCCTGAACATTTTACATTTTTATTCTTTTGTGTCTGTGAAGACACAAAAAATGTTTGTTTTGTTTGTATCATCCTCTCTTTTAGCGAAAAGAGAGGATGACTTTTATTATACTTAAGATATGAAAAGAGCGACTATTTAGCCGCTCCTTCTATTATTTCCTTCAACCGACACAATCTATCAATGGCCGGATTATAGAATGCATCCGGATAATGTTGCTTAATATCGCAGATATTCGCATTAACATACAGAGAGGTGTCAAAGATATGTTCCGCCTCACTTAGCATCACCTTTTTGGGTAATTGGGCTGTTTGTGCCCATTCAATTATTACCTTGACGGATTCCTCGTCGTATGCATATTTACTCTCTTCTGCCATAATTGCTTTATCTAATCATTTATAATTGAAAATACGTATCGTTCGCCATATCAACGGCATCCTCCAGACTACCGCCGTTCTCCTCCACAAATGCGACTATGGTATCCAAGAGCTCATCAAAGGAAGGCATGCTCTCATTCGTTGTCTTTTGAATATAGTCTTCCTTTGTAAAAGCTATATTCTCTATCAATTCAGTTTTCATTGAAATAAGCAGATATAATTACACAAAGGTAAGGAGATTCGGAATATAAAAAAATATCAGTGTGATTTCCATAGTAAAAAAACAGAGGACTTGACTATAAATTCAGAACACTCATCCTTTAAAAAGATAAAAGCAGGCATTATATTTGTACACATGAAGCCGTGAGGCTTATGATTCTTGTTTAGCTGTATAAAGCCTTCCCTCCTCAATCTAAAGAAGAGAAGGCTTTCATTATGAAACAAAAAGCCTCGACATAAGCCGAGGCACACTATACAATAAAAAAATACCGCATTTGTCATAAACTTGTTAAATGCCCAATTCCAAATGGATATAGCTTCATAGCGACAACCGGTTATTCCCCTGCTTGGATAACTCAAATTATGAGTACAATGGGAGGAAACGGAGGTATAAGAACTTTCGTGCGTTTACTTGGAGCGAATGGGAGTCAGTAGCTCTTACTTAAAACTGTGGAGTTATTCTACAATACTGTGGAATGCGCCACGATATTCCACAAGGAAGTAAAAAAGAGTTTGCTTTATATTGCTGAAAATGAATGCAACATTGTTACATTGCCATTTTGGCATCAATTTTGTACTATGGTTTATGTCCTAAAATTTATCAGTAACTTATAGTTGTTATGGTTAGACAATAGGTATTAGTTGCATTAAGGTTTAAAGCTATTTTGTTCATATTGATTTTCATTCGGAAACTCTCTTTGTTTAGTATTGCATCCCGGTCTGTGAAGTATCGGGATGTTTTTACCTTGGAGGATTGCGGTTTTCGACTAAATACTATAACTTTGTATAGTTAGCCGATATAATACTATTTTATTCTTTGGAATAATGAAAGTATTCTCAGCCTGTGAGGGTCGGATGCTTTTGGTGGGTAATGCCGCCAATTATTCCAGTTAAGTGTTTAGGTTTTATGTTGTCTGCCCCATGAACGGACAGCATTGACAAAAAGTATTTTACCCGTTCTATCCGTGACGGCTTGGACGGGTTACAAGAGAATTCAAACAAGCCATTGACTTTCTATTTCTCAGCATGTCTTGTATGAGATTTGTTTCTTTGAAACAAAAGCGGTGAAAGTAAAACCGCACTCTCTATCCCACTGTAAACCAAAGAAATTATAAACAAATACATGCAGAAAGCTACGGGGATTTTTCAATGAAAAGAAGCAATTCATCCAACTGTCTTTTCCACAATTTCCATCACTACATGGCTTGACTCCAACCAGAACCAATACCACAACCAAAGCATAACTCCACCCAACCAAACAAAAGCCACATCAATATAATACAAATTTAATATCCTGCTAACCAATACACATAAGAGTTCTCCGCAAAGCACATAGGCAGCAACCATAGTAACAAACTGGTCATTGGCAACAGTTATCAAAACCAGAATGCCTATAACGGGAAGAAGGGAAATACAATCAATTAGAAGTCGTTGTTTGTCATTCATAACATAATAGAGATTAGAATACAAATATAAACATTATTTATATAAGACACCCCTCTATAACAGAAATATCTGACAAATAAGAAACAAACTATTATTACAATTATAAACCCAAAGAGTGACTATTCAGTCGCCTTTTCCATAAACAGTCAACAAATATCCACTAATCATCAGTAAAACATATATCTACTATCGCACGTTTAACAACGCTCTCTTATCTCCGACAAAACCTCAGCCACACAAAAGCTGAGGTCCAGCATGTTCCTTTCAATATATACAATCAATTAAAGCACACAATAATGGCTGAAAGTAACCAAGATAAGCATCCAACTTTCCCTCAAACATCTTCTCTAACATATCTGACTTGCAAATATTTATGACAATAGCCTGCCTTCCTACTCAGTCTTAAACTGGCTTAAAACTCTTTACTCAATAGTTCTGCAGAAACAGCTTTGTGTTCTTTAACCCAGTATCCATCGTTTTTTCAATTATAAAGGTAAAAAACAACTCGGATATCTTATATCCGAGTTATCATTTACACAATCTTATGAATGGTACCGATTTTTCATATCAATTACTTATTGACATTCATTTCCATCAATTATGTAATTTTCCCCAATAGGGAAAAAGAAAATTGTCATTCAACAGATTCACCTTTTTCGTTCAGAAGAACCGTTACCTCTTCAGCGGACTGGTCATCTTTAGTAAGAACCAATACGACTTTATAAACCTTGCCGATTTCTTTCTCTGCAACAAACACTTCTTTTATTGTAGCCCTCTCATAGTCCTTTGCCAATGTGTTTACTACAGCCTGGGGAAGATCTTTCACTTCGATTTTTGTAAATTCATCTTGGGGATCTTGCAAAGCCTGAATTACAGACTGTACTTCTGATGTAACGTGAGCGAATGCTACTGAACTACCTAATCCCACAACCACTGCTAATGCTACTAATACTTTTTTCATAATCGTAATTTTTAAATGGATATTAATTTTATGCCTTTCATTACAGTAATTATAGAACAAAACAAATGCCAAAACAGAAATGAGAATATAATAACCTATTAAATAGGGTTTTAATAAAGAAGCAAGGAATTATCATGTGTAGAAATGTGTAGAACAGAATACCACATAAGGGGAATAATACCACAGTAGAATAGCTTTAATTTCCTGAAATGAGAGATGACATTAAAAGTTACATAAACCTTGGATAACAATAAAGTCCGTACTTGGGAAAGTCTGGACTAAGGAAAAGGAACTTTCTTATGCCTTATTCCCTCCATAAGACTGAACAAAATTACAAAAAAGAGACAATAAGATACATAAAACGGACATTAAAACAATTTTTCTATGCCTATATTTGAGAAAAAGAAAAAAGAGAGCTACTTTAGCCTAAAATTTCATATCAAAGCACCTTTATCTGTAGCAGTTTCAAAAAAACGCATTTTTTTAAGCTTTGTATGTTTCGTTTAAGGCCACCTTCCTTTTGAGCGCAAGAGGAAGGTGTTTTTTTCAATCCCTTTCCACGTATCATTACCCATCTTGCGATTCTTTGTCACTACGCTTCTTCTTCTCTCACTGTTTCAGCTCCAACTCCATTTTTAAATCCAGATTAGTTTTTTCAACATCAATTATTCATCCTGCGCCTTACGAAGCCGTTCAAGCTGTTTCACAAATCGCCATTTCTTCTCTGAAACCCACTTCTGAATGAACATGTTGCACTCCCGCCTTGAACTCCTCGCCATCCACATCAATGATATTACCGCCATATCCACTTGATAATTTGTCTATGTTATCTTTTCATTATTTTCTTGAAATCAATTTCAATTTGTCGTCCCATGTTTACTATAGCACTATCCACCTTATGTATTTCTGCCGGTGTAACAGCGTCCTTGTATCTGGCTTTGCCCAACTTGAATTTCATGTCGTCCAAAGTCCCCGATATGTTCAAACCTAATTTGAACGGTACCGGTGATTTCAAGATGGAAATATGATAGTCAAAGTTCATATCCAATCCTTGCGTACCCCCTACCGCCGCTTTGTAACGGTCCATCGAAACTTCAAAAGGATAGATTGTCACTTTACCGTCTCTGATACTAATATTTGCTGAAATACTATCGATTAAATTCTTCTTTTTGTTCTTGAAAAAGAATTTCTTTGAGATTTCAGCGAAAGTCTCACCGTCCATCAGTACAAGACTGTCCCCTTTTACATGAATGGCCGAGCGCAAGGTCGGTATCTTGATGTTAAGGTTGGAATCTAATGCCGCAGCTGCCGCCATATTGAAATCCACAGTTCCTTCGAATGAACGTAACATGGGCACGATTGTATCCAAAGAGGGTGCAAGGTCGACCAACTTTCCTATGTTAATGTTATGCAAGCGGAAATCAAAACCCGCAAATCCTTGTTCCGGACGTTTTGCCTGATAAACAAGCGTAGTGTTCATTTCCGAACCCATACCCTTCATGCTAAGCTCCTTCAGGTACACAGATTGGTTACGAATATCTACGGCCCCGTGGACATCATTGAAGATCACTTTTTCATAAAATACTTGTCGGAAATGGGTTTGCAATTCAAAGTCTAACTTCGGTGGTATGACAAACAATTTGAGATTCGTAGAAATTGTATCTGTTTCTGCCATAATTGTATCCGAGGGAAAGGATATTGAATGTATCAGCTGGTTGCAGTCTAAATGCTCCGACGAAACATTCAGCTTGGCACGTAAAACTTTGTGATGTTTCGCAGCTCCATACAAATCATGGATTACCCCACTTGCCGTAATGTCAGATCTACCTATACGCATGGTAGCGTTACGTAAGGTGACAGTACGGTTTCCCACTGTTACAGCGGTTTTTTGCATATGTATGGGAAGTGCACATTCCGGAATACAGACAGCCATATGATTAAACCCCACGATGCCATCGGGCATCCACAATGAATCACGTATTTTTTCTGCGGTGATTCCTATACCTGCTTTGTTCATTCCAGCTTTGACTCCTCCCATGCGACAAAACAAGGTGTCTGTCTCCATAACAAGTTCTATTTGGGGCTTGCTTGGATTATGTTCCCCCGGCTGTACTTTCAATGTAGCAGAGGATTTTCCGCAAAACAAACCAAGAGAATCCCCTAAAGCAACTTTTAGCTTGTGCATTTCCATTTTACATTCTACCTGAGCCATTCGGGTTGTGTCTTTGGAAGGAATGGTCCTGACGGTAGCCACAAGACTTTTCATATCAGAGTCTAATTGAGGAGAACGGAGAATCATATCCTTGATTTGGGCATGCCCCCCTAACCATTCATTGCCGGCAAAGGCCAAAGATGCGTTACTTATGAACTCAAAATTCCTCTGAGTATCACGTAGCATGAATTTATCAGTCTTGAGTTTTCCTTCAGCCGTGATACGTCCCCAATCCCGCTTCTTTATAGAGGACATACGGCAGCGTACTCCCAAATCGGTTTCCATTTCCCCTTCCATACTGATGCTTTCTTGTAATGGAAAAGCATGCTTCAGCGCATTCAGGTCTATGGTTGATTCAGCATGGAAAGTGATATCGGGATCAGCCAACAGATTCTCTACTTTCATATCAGCCTGTATGCTGGTATTTGCCCCTTTAAAATGGAATGCCTTCAGATTCAGATAGGAGGGGCTATCGTGCATCAGATCTATTTGAGCAAAAAAATCGGCTTCTAATTTGTCTATGCCATAAGGCAATCCGGCATACCGGGCAGAGGCATCCTTAATTTTGATGTCCAATGTGGCCAATGGTAATTTTTGTTTTCCATAGGTTCCTTTCAGCTCTCCTTTGAAAGCAACCTCTCCTTTGACAGATACCTCTTTCTTTTGCAGAATACTTTCTGGAATCATGTGCAATACGGTTTCCAACGAAGGAGCGTGCAACCCATATTGCAGGTCTAAATCAAGGGTTTGGGCTATTGCATCATGACGCAATGTTCCCTTTACCCCTAATTTAGTACCGTTTATATTGATTAGAGCGTCACGCAGAAGGAGAGTGCGATGAACGGCATCCAGTTCAATGTCAGTCCTCAGATGAATGCCGACACGATTAGTTATCAGTTGCCCATTTTGCCAGAAAAGGACATTCTTGTTCTTGAAATCCAAAGCCAATACAGAATGTTCCTTTTTCATGTTTGCCTTCAAGTCCAGATTCATGTCCCATAGATTGGCAAAGATATGTGTGTCTCGGTCATCCATGGTTACCGTAGCATGTTTTATGGCAACCTGTTCGACATTAAGTTCATTCACATGCCTGGCCGTATCTGTTGATGATGAAGCTATATTTGTCGTGTCGGGGAACAAAATGTCCCAATTTGCAGCTCCAGTCCCGTCCTTGTATGCATAGATATTGGCACTGTCTAAGGCAAGCTGATGGATATT
The DNA here is from genome assembly GCF_003602965.1 of Bacteroides sp. AF25-5LB. Taxonomy (NCBI): domain Bacteria; kingdom Pseudomonadati; phylum Bacteroidota; class Bacteroidia; order Bacteroidales; family Bacteroidaceae; genus Bacteroides; species Bacteroides sp. AF25-5LB. The sequence continues at coordinate 154,407 of NZ_QTMC01000007.1, read as the reverse complement.
TACCTTTTGCTGTTGCAAATAATCCATTACATCAATTACCAATACGGCTTTCTTGAAAGACAATAATGTGTCAGTCCTTTGCCACATGGTGTCACGGATAACCTTTGAAACCAATGTTCCGTCTTTCAGTTTCAATCCGAGCCGTGGAAAGGTGGAAAAGAAAGTAAGTTCTACATCTTTTATATCCAATTTTGCATTCAAATTCTGATTGGCAGTTTTCAATACCACCGGAGTTAACTTTTCAGAAGTAAACACAAAATTCAGAGCAATTGCAATTACTATAAAGGCGGCTATAATCAGCCCTCCTGATATAATGCCGGATATTTTTAAAATTTTTCTAGTTTGTTTTTCCATATCTTGATAAAAAGACACTTGCAAATCTACATATAAAGCATCGATAAATCAGCAGCCGACAATGTCTAAAAGCAAATAAAAAGAGTTTATGATTTTTTTTTCGGAATTAATGAACAGTACTGCATACTTCTCAGAGTAGATAAACACAGATTGATTTTTTATATCTTGCCTCATTAGAAATATAAAGCCTTTAAATAAAGTGTATCCAATCCTCATAGACTAAGCCTGCTTTCATTATTCCCCCAAAGAATAATGAAAGCAGTATTGACTAACTATACAAGATTGCAGCATTCAGTCGAAAACTGTAATCCTCCAAAATGAAAAACATCCCGATGCTTCACAGACCGGGATGCAATACTAAACAAAGAGAGTTTCCGAATGAAAATCAATATGAACAAAATAGCTTTAAACCTTAATGCAACTAATACCTATTGTCTAACCATAACAACTATAAGTTACTGATAAATTTTAGGACATAAATCATAGTACAAAATTGATGCCAAAATATCAGCGCATCGACGTTATTCTCATTTTCAACAACATAAAACAATTTAATTTTTTACTCCAGTGTGGAATTGTGCGGAATATTCCACAATATTGCAGAATCGCTCTACAGTGCCGCAATTGAGAAAGCAATACCTTAACGTATCTGGAGCTTAAATTTAACATTTGCACTATTAAATCGTTAACGAATATATTTACCAGCTAAACCTTGTTATAAGATGGCAATGAAAAGGTTGAAAATTTGCACAGTCCTTGCAAATCCGTACATTTGCAATGTGTTTTTCATAGTATTAGATATAAGGTTAAACTAAGATTGGCTGTCTGGGATAGATAGCCTTTTTTGTATATATTCACAAACAACATTTCAAAGTCAAGTTTATCTCTAATTCATCCGATGATTTGAAAAGACTTCCAGTATAGGATGCATTAACAAACAAGATATTTTACCCCAACATTATGTTCAAAAGCTTTTCCCTAATTTGCTAAAAACAATATTTATTTCTACATTTGGATTTTAACCAATTATATAGTATCACTAAATATAAGGATATGAAAAAGTTATTATTTGTCATGTTGGCATGTACAGCTACGCTTGTCTTTGCATCATGCAGAGAGAAAAAGGCTAAAGACAAAGTTAAAGAGCATCTGGAAAATGTAAAGGAATCCGTCGAAGAAAACCTTGAAAAGACACAGAAACAGATTGAAGAAAGGACAGATGATGTAAAGAAGGCTCTGAATGAAGCTGGAGATGAAATTGAAAAAGCAAAAGACAAGAACCCATTTAACTTAGAAACATTATGAAAAAAATTAATTTACTACTGCTTTTCCTCCTATTAGCCTGCACCTTGTCTGCCCAGGATGGTATTTCCATCTTTATTGGCAGAGCCAACCGCTACGCAGCCGTGGAGCTTTCTGATTATAAGAAACGGCTATGTCTGGAATACAACATTTCAAGCCGTTCCTTGGACGATTACTACAAACGCTGTGGAAAAGACTGGGGAAATGTGGGGATTGCACTTGAGGTAGCCAGAACTTCCGGAAAAAAGATGCATGATGTATGCGATTATTACAACCGGTATCAACGTTACGGATGGAACCGTATTCTTGTGGAGATTGGCATAAATCCGGGAAGTGTATATTATACCCCTTTCTATGACAGAGTCCATCACCATAGTGACTGCTGGCATGAATACTATAATTCATACTGTGAGCGCCATGATAAATTTCACCATAAGAAACACAAATATAAAAAACCGAAGAGACACCACAAGAAGCACTATCGATATTACGATGATGATGACGATGATGATGATGATGACGATTGATTTGGCTTTGAAATCCAAGCATTGAAACACTAAAAAAGAGGGGATAAGCATTAAACTATGCCTATCCCCTCTTTTATATCAATGAGATTTCTGTTCCGATATTTTCTTCAAAATCTGTACGCAGCCCCGATGTTGATGACACCCTGATCAAAATCACTGACCAACTGGTACTTAAATTCAAGATTCATGGCCCAATTACGGCTCAATGCAAATTCGGCTCCAACTCCCAAGTTTACACCGAAACGACATTCATTATGATTCCCATCGCCATCCACATGAACATGATCCCCATCCCAGTCAACATCATACATATCAAACATCCAGTTGGACAAAGTCAACCCAAACAGTGGATAAAGCTTGACATTGCTAGCTACCGGACACAGATAATGAAAATTCACGTTCACATCCAGCATGCTTACATTGTCATTTTCAAAAAAATAATTAAGAGAGGGCTCGATACGCATAGGATTGGTTATATTATACTGATACTTGATTCCCAATCCGATACTTTCAATTTCTGTACCATAACCAAGACCGAAACCTATGGCTTGTTTCCCTTTCTGCGCATAAGCACCTACTGACAACAAAAAAAGAGTTCCTAATAAAATGAATAATTTTTTCATACTACACCGTTTTATTTTAAAACAGATAAAATAATTTATAGATTGTCTACAATAAAAAAGTTAAACTATTAATAAAAATATACTCAATCAAGGGATCGTAAGGGAACTATTTAAAATTTATACCCCAGAGTAATACCGATATTCGCATTGTGCGGAGCATCCCCATCCATAATCTTGCAGAAGCCAAGCTGTGTGTCAACCCCCACAAGAATTCGGCCAAACTCTACCCCAAGACCGATGTTCCAACCGGCATCGAACCTATTGTAATTCAAGCCGTCATCACTGAATGTATCGACTTTCTCATCTCCATTGATATTGATACCTCCAACAGATGCCTTGCCATCGAACTTGGCTTTACCACCTACCCCACAGGCAAGATACGGCCCTGTCGCAATGACCAGGTTAGTATTGTCTGCAATATTGAAACGGAATTGTACATTGATGGGCAATTCCAAATAAAGCTGGTTGATCTTCACATCTGCATCCGCATCTACGACGCTACCGCTATATCCACTTGAATATTTCGCACCTTTCTGTGAGAAGAATAGCGAGGGCTGTAAGGAAACAAGGTCGCTGAATTGGTATTCCATTCCCACTCCAATGCGTGCTCCTGGTTTAAATTTGGAATGGTCAGAGTTTTCACCGATGTAACTGCTGAGATTAAGACCGGCCTTTACATTGAAAGACAATTGCGCAAATCCCATCGTGCAGAACAGCGCAAATAGAACAGTCAAGAAACTTTTTTTCATCATAATTACAAATTAAAAAAATATTAGGTTGTTATTCTTGTCAAAACCTTCTACCGCTTTTTTGTCATAAACACCACTAACAGCTATAAAAGCTGAAACAGTTAAAATAATCTTTTTATATCATATCCTAATTAAGAAATACTTGCAAATCTATATATAAAGCTTCAATAAATTAGCAACCGATAATGTTTAAAAGCAAACAAAAGGAGTTTATGATTTCTTTTTCGGAATTAATGAACAGTATAGCATACTTTTCAGAGCAAACATAAAGCTTCAAATTCTTGATAAATGGAAACTGTTATAGATAATAAGCTCAATCTTTTGCGTGATGTAGAGTGAGCTGCGGGAAGGGAAATCCTATTCCTTCTTCATTAAATGTAGTATAAACTATTTCATTGATATCATACAGCACATTCCAGTAGTCCACACTTTTTACCCAGACACGGACTGTAATATCGATGCTGCTTGCACTCAATGAACCTAAGACAATAAGGGGAGCCGGTGTATCCAATATACGGCTGTCTGCATTGATTATGCGCTGTAAAACGGCTCTGACTCTCTTTACATCCTCACCGTATTCAACACCGAATACCCATTCAACACGACGCTTGTCCTGCTTACTGTAATTAGTGACGGCATTACCACTGAGACTTCCATTAGGTACATAAATCATGCGGTTATCAAGAGTGGAAAGTATAGTGTGAAATATCTGTATTTCCTTTATCGTACCACTTACTCCCGGACCGTCTATGTAGTCACCTACTTTAAACGGTTTGAAAATAAGTATAATCAGTCCACCGGCAAAATTTGAGAGATTACCGGACAGCGCCATACCCACAGCTACACCGGCAGATGCGAGTAACGCCGCAAAACTGGTGGTCTCCACACCGAGTTTGCCGATTATGGCAAAAGCAAGAATCATGTTCAGCAGTATCTTTATCAGACTCTTCAAAAAGGTCTGTACACTGGTTTCAATCTTCCGTTTTTCAAGTATCCTAGCTACTAATGCACTTATCTGTTTGATGATGAAACGCCCGATTACATAGATTAAAATAGCGATTAATATATCCTTACCGGCATCCATACCAAAATCCACCAATTTTTCCAATGCCTGTTCAAGTTTACCTCCAGCGGCAGACGTGTTCAATAAAAACAAAATCATTTCCGTATAAATAAAATAAGATTATAAAATAGGGTTAAATTCAGCGTACAAAGATAGTCAAATTCAAATGGCTATCATATATAATCTATATTTATTGCCAGCATCTGATTCCAACCAACATACTAAAGAATTGATACAAAAGCTATAACCGCATTTCAATACTATAAATACAATTTGTTTTTGTGTGAAGCCTTTCTCCATAAGCGAACATTGGAAGCGCTTTTTTGCACCTCAACACTATTTAATTCATAAGCGGAAAAATTATCAAAGCAAATTTAAAAAACTATATATAACCATATATCAAACAACAACATAACATTCATTTTCTTATCTTTAATGCAGAAACAAGTGGGCACGCATGTTTTATGATTTTACTAATCACATCTGTATAATATTAGTTTCGCGACAACCATTATACAGTAATAATCTTATAAATTATGGAAATCAAGAAAACATCCAAAGCAAGCCTGGAAAACAAGAAGTCAAATTGGCTACTTGTAGGTTATGTAATTGTGCTGGTCTTCATGTTCGTTGCATTTGAATGGTCGAAGCGTGATGTTAGGATTGACATGAGCGGTGCTATTACCGAGAACGTATTTGAGCAGGAAATTGAAATTCCTATCACGGAGCAACCCGAATTAGCAGCTCCGCCACCCCCTCAAGCTCCTGCAATTGCCGAGGTATTGACAATTGTGGATGATAATGACAATGTGAAAGAAACAGCCATTGCCTCTTCCGAAGAAATCGGTGAAGCTGTAATCATCAAACCCATATCTCCAACCGTAGATGAAGAGATTCCGGTAGAGGACGAGATTTTTGAAGTTGTAGAGAAGAATCCTGAGTTTTCTTATAATGGCATGAGTCTGATGCAATATCTGGGTAAGAGCATAAAATACCCGACTATTGCACAAGAAACCGGAACCCAAGGGCGCGTAATAGTACAATTCGTTGTCAACAAAGACGGCAGCATCGTAGATGTAAAAGTAGTAAGAGGCGTAGATCCCTACCTGGATAAAGAAGCTATCCGTGTGATTTCCACCATGCCCAAATGGAAACCCGGTGAGCAACGAGGCAAACCGGTCCGTTGTAAATTCACAGTTCCCGTAATGTTTAAATTACAATAGCAGACATGCCAGTGTCCACTTCCCACTTGTCTCCATAAAGTAATCTCCAATATCCGGCATCCCGATAGCCACCACAATCGGGATGCCATTTTTTTAAGTATCAACACAACCATTTCCTTCTTCCATATTTTCTTTCCGCAGAGAAACAAAAACATTCAGCCCTCTCAGACTGTTACATAGAAAAACATCATTCTTGATAAAACCACACGATAATGAAATCACAACTCTTTGACATCAGAAGAGAATATAAGAAAGGCAGACTGACGCCGGGTAACCTCAACGACAATCCCCTTGAGCAATTCGACCATTGGCTGAACGATGCTATCCATAGTGATGAGTACAAGCCCACCGCCATGACGGTAGCTACAGCCTCGACAGACGGGCATCCCTCTACACGCACAGTGTTGCTGAAAGGGGTGGAAAATGGCCGGTTCATCTTCTTCACCAACTACGAAAGCAGGAAAGGCCGGCAACTGACTGCAAATCCGTATATATCCTTATCTTTCGTATGGCACAAACTGGAAAGGCAAATACACATTGAAGGAAAAGCTGAAAGATGCGCTCCTGCCGATTCTGACGCCTATTTTGCAAGCAGGCCTTACAAAAGTAAAATCGGGGCGAGGATTTCACCCCAAAGTCACGTCATCGGCAGCCGTATGGAGATAATGCGCGCGTTCGTCCGCGAAGCGGCAACATGGATAGGGCAAAGTATCAAACGTCCCGACAACTGGGGAGGTTTTGCCGTCACCCCTTTCCGTTTTGAATTCTGGCAAGGACGGGAAAGCAGGCTACACGACCGTTTCCTCTATTCCCAACAAGCGGATGGCAGCTGGAAAAAGGAGAGGCTGGCTCCCTAAATACGGACAGGGAAACACTTCTCATCACAAATAAATCTTAAAAGGAGGAACAAAGCCGCAGAAACGCTGTTTGAAGGGGAAACTCTAAAAACAACAGTTATGAATTACGGTATCAGTATTCTTTTCAGGGCTATACCCTTGTTGATGGCCCTTTTCTGTTTCGGCTACGGAGCCTTTGTGCTCCACGAAGGACTGGATTCGGCAAAATTTGTGGCCGGTCCGGTAGTATTTTCCTTAGGGATGATTTGCATTGCCTTGTTCGCCACAGCGGCAACAATCATTAGACAAATTATTCATACCTACAATCCGATAGCCAGATACGCACTTCCGGTTATCGGTTACCTGGCAGCCGTACTCACAGTAATCTATGGTTGGAATTATATGCACGAAGCTGCCACGGCAAGCAATTTCGTAGCAGGACACGTGATTTGCGGAGTCGGTTTCATCACAGCTTGTGTAGCTACCACAGCCACAGCCTCCACCCGCTTCACCCTCATTCCCGCCAACTCGGAACGTACCGACCAGCTACAACCTGCCGATGCATTCAATTCCTCCCAGGGATATATCCTAATAGCAGTTGCCACCCTTATGGCAGTAATGGCATGGATATGGGCCTTCTGGCTATTGTCAAAAAGCAGCGGGCACAATGCATATTATGTAGCAGGCCATGTCATGGCAGGACTTGCTTGTATCTGTTCCAGCCTGGTGGCGCTGGTTGCAACCATCGTCCGCCAGATACGCAACAACTATACAAAGGCTGAGCGGAAACGGTGGCCGGCCCTTGTTTTGATAATGGGCAGCATCAGCATTCTCTGGGGACTTCTGGTCTTAGCCAACAGCAATCCGGCACTCTCCTCCACAGGATATATTATGATAGGTCTGGGACTGGTATGCTACAGCATTTCCAGCAAAGTCATCCTGCTTGCCGCCATCTGGCGGAACACTTTCAAGCTGGCCAACCGCATCCCGCTGATTCCGGTCTTCACGGCCCTGGCTTGTCTGTTTCTCTCCGCCTTTCTGTTTGAGATGGCAAGCCTGCACAATGCCTATTTTGTCCCTGCACGCGTACTGGCAGGTTTGGGAGGCATCTGCTTTACATTATTCTCCATCGTAAGCATTCTGGAGAGCGGTACATCTAAGTAGACATTTTCCCGCCATTGGCCTGAGCATCGAGGAACAATTCCACACGCTCGGCATGGTGGGCCACATAAGCTGCCGGACCGGTATCCCCGGAATCAAGAATATCGCGGACCACATCCGCCTTATTCTTGCCGGTAATAAAGAAAATAAGATTCTTCGCAGCAAACAAAAGGCAGCCGGTCATGGCTATGCGTTTCTGCCCATTATAGGGATTGACACTCACCTCATAAGGATGAAAGGAAGAAAGCAGATATTCCTGCCCCGGAAAGATAGAGGAGGTATGCCCGTCGTCTCCAGCACCGAGCAAAACGACATCGAAGGCCGGGAAGCCACCCCAAAGCGGAACCGTGCGGCAAACCAGCGTCGAATAGTTCTTTGCTTCAATCTCCGGGCGGTTCACTCCATAAATAGGGTAAACGTATTCATCGGGCATGCCTACTTCATCCAACAGCAAACGGCGCATGGTACCATAATTGCTCTCATAATCCTCTGCCGGCACACACCGTTCATCCACCCAATAAATCCGCATCCGCATCCAAGGAGTCACCTCCTTGTACTCGTTGGCCCAAATGTCAAACATCAGCGAAGGAGTACTTCCCCCACTGAATGCAAAATAAAAGGTCTTTTCCGGCTCACGCTCCATCATCGCAATCAAATGTTCAATCAACGCATGTGCCGTAGCTGTAGCCGAATGGTAAACATAACTTTTCATAACTCGCAATATTCATCTGTATTAGTCAAATTCTTACACGGATTGGTCCACTCAGCACCATGTTCGTGCATCATCGCTTCACTTTCCAAAGGTCCCCACGTACCTACGGGATACCCATATAAAGGAGCATCCGTATGCTCTTTCCAATAACGCAACACGGGATCGAAAAAGCGCCATGAAGCCTCTACCGCGTCGCTGCGGGTAAAGAGTGTAGGGTCACCTTGTATGCAATCCTCTATCAGACGGGCATAGGCATCGCCGGTAGGCAACCCACCCAACTGGTCATAACTGAAGTCCATCATCACCTGCTTCACGTCAAATCCCGGTCCGGGAGTCTTCATGCCGAATTTCAGCACAATGCCTTCATTGGGTTGCAGGCGGAGAATCAGCTTATTCGCGCGGGGACAATGTCCACCCTCGCAACGAAACATCTGATGGGGCGTCTCACGGAAATGTACAACAATCTCAGTCACCTTTGTCGGCATTTGTTTGCCGGTACGGATATAGAAAGGAACACCCTTCCACCGCCAGTTGTTAATACCGATTTTCATGGCAATATACGTTTCGGTACGCGAATCAGGTGCCACGTTCTTCTCTTCCCTATACCCGGCTTTCGAGCCCGAAGCCGTATATTGTCCGCGGACAATGTGTTCCTCCAAATCCTCCTCTGTCAAGGGGGCCAATGACTCATAGACCTTCACCACCTCGTTGCGGAAATTATCGGCATTGAAAACGGCAGGCGGTTCCAATGCTGTGAGCGCCACAAGCTGTATGAGGTGGTTTTGTACCATATCGCGCAGGGCTCCGGCACCTTCATAGAATCCGCCACGTCCTTCGATACCCAGATTCTCTACGGCTGTAATCTCCACATAGTCTATATAATTACGGTTCCATAGCGGTTCGAAGATTCCGTTGGCAAAACGGAAGGCGAGAATGTTCTGCGCCGTTTCCTTACCCAGAAAATGGTCGATGCGGTAAATCTGATGCTCCTTGAAAACGGAAGCATAAATGCTATTCAGCTTTCTGGCTGACTCCAAATCGTAACCGAACGGCTTTTCAACGATGATACGCGTATCAGGACGGTTCAGACCGGCCGCCTTCAAGTGCAAGGGAATGACACCGTACAAGGAAGGTGGAGTAGCCAGATAGAACAGCAGGTTGTCCGGTTTCTGCTCACCGGTAAACTCTTGTAAACGTCCGTCCAGCAGATGATAGCCTTCAACCTCGGCGGGATCCAATGTCTGGTAATGCAGATGGCTGCAAAAATCCCTCATTTTATCTTCCACCTGCTCTTTGGAAGCTACGAACTTACTCAATTCACTCATTATATATTCTTGGTAACGGGCATCCGTATACTCGGTGCGTCCTATCCCCAGAATGGAGAATCCTTCCGGCAACCGCCCGCCACTATATAAAGTATAGAGCGCCGGCATCAGTTTGCGCTTCGTCAAGTCACCCGAAGCGCCGAATATAACAATCACTAATTTATTCATCATCTTCTCCCCCTTTCTCACACATTGTACGTACCCGATTTCGTATCTCCTCCGTGTCCCGTCCAATTTTCATGGAAAAACTGTCCACGCAACTCGTCTGTCCTTTCAAAGGTATGCGCACCAAAATAGTCACGTTGCGCCTGAATCATATTGGCAGGCAACTTGGCAGACACCAGCGAATAGAAATAATTCAAGGCGGACGAGAATGCAGGCACCGGAAGTTCCTCTTTCATGGATTGTGCTACCAGATGTTTCCAGCCAGGAAGCAACAGCTGCATTTCATTTTTGAAATAAGGTGCCAACAGCAAATGTTTGGGCTTGTCTTTAGCCTCGAAAGCCGTAGCTATGTCGTTCAGGAAAATACTACGGATGATGCAGCCGCCCCGCCACATGCGTGCGATGGATGCCAAATCGAGGTTCCAGGCAAAAGCGTCGGATGCACGCTGCAACACAGCGAATCCCTGAGCATATGACACTAATTTGGAAGCATAGAGTGCGGAATAGATATCCTTCACCATCTCCGACTTGTTGTACACCGCCTGCGAGCGTCGGCATACAAATTGCTTGGAAGCCGTTTCACGCAAGCCCTTCTGTGCCGACAAACTACGTTCGAACACAGCCGTAGCAATCAGCCCCAACGGCATGCCCAGCTCCATCGCATTGATAACGGACCACTTGCCCGTACCTTTCTGTCCGGCGGTATCCAATATCTTATCTATCAGGTAACCTCCTGATTTGTCCTTATGACGCAGTATGTTGGCGGTAATTTCAATGAGATAGCTACGCAACTTACCCTCATTCCAATCAGCAAAGATTTCTGCCATCTGTCCATTGTCCAGACCAAGCAGATTCTTCATCACCCAATAAGCTTCGGCAATAAGCTGCATATCTCCATATTCGATACCGTTATGTATCATCTTGACGAAATGACCGGAACCGGCAGGACCAATCCACTGGCAGCACGGAGTACCGTCAGATGCTTTTGCCGCAATACTCTGCAGGATAGGCTTCACCTCAGGCCAGGCACTTTCAGATCCTCCGGGCATGATAGACGCGCCGTTCAGCGCTCCTTCCTCTCCACCGGAAACTCCAGCTCCCACAAAACGGAAGCCTTTCTTTTCGGCCAATGCCACACGCCGGTTGGTGTCCTCATAATTGGAATTGCCACCGTCAATCAGGATATCCCCTTCGGACAAATGGGGAAACAGCTGTTCCATCAGTTCATCCACCGCACTGCCGGCACGAACCATCATCATTATTTTGCGGGGTATGGCAATGGAAGTTACAAATTCGGCTATATCTGTATAGCCTTCAATTTTTTTCCCTTTGGCGCGGCCGTTCACAAAACGTTCCACCACCCCTTCTTCCACTCCCGGAACCGTACGATTATATACCGAAACATTCCATCCCTTATCTGCCATATTGAGGGCCAAATTCTCGCCCATAACTGCCAGACCGATAAGTCCAATGTCTGTTTTATTTAAATTCTTCATATTCATGTAAATTTTGTCTTTATATGGAAACAAAATGCTAACAGCATTTGTTCGTATGAATTACGAAAATAAAATAGTACTTTTGTCAGCGAAAGCCTATTTTTCAACCAGACAGAAAACCAATGCTCATGAAGAACTTCCACATCGGACTATTGCCACGCATCATCATTGCCATTATCTTAGGTATACTTTTCGGAAATTTCCTACCGGCTTCGCTGGTACGGCTGTTCGTAACATTCAATGCCATTTTCAGTGAATTCCTGAACTTCTCCATCCCCCTCATCATTGTGGGACTGGTCACGATTGCCATTGCCGACATCGGCAAAGGAGCCGGACGGATGCTGGTCGTCACGGCGCTCATTGCTTACGGAGCTACCTTATTCTCCGGCTTTCTCTCCTATTTCACCGGTATGGCGGTATTTCCTTCCCTCATAGAAACCGGGGTGCCGTTAGAAGAAGTCAGTGAGTCTCAAGGCATTCTTCCCTATTTTTCCGTGGGTATCCCGCCCTTGATGAATGTTATGACCGCACTCGTACTTGCCTTCACACTGGGGCTGGGCCTGGCTCATCTGAAAAGTGAGGTACTGAAAAATGCGGCACGCGATTTTCAAGAGATTGTCATCCGCATGATCAGTGCAGTGATATTGCCGCTGCTTCCCATCTATATTTTCGGCATTTTCCTCAACATGACGCACAGTGGACAAGTATTCGGCATCCTGATGGTCTTTATTAAGATTATCGGTGTAATCTTCCTGCTTCACATCTTTCTCCTGGTATTCCAATACAGCATTGCGGCACTGTTTGTCCGCAAGAACCCTCTCAAACTACTGGGACGGATGATGCCTGCCTACTTCACGGCTCTAGGCACTCAATCCAGTGCCGCCACTATCCCTGTAACATTGGAGCAAAGTCGGAAGAACGGCGTCTCTGCCGATATTGCCGGATTCGTCATCCCACTTTGCGCCACCATCCATCTGTCGGGTAGCACATTGAAGATTGTGGCATGCGCCCTGGCACTGATGATAATGCAAGGCATGCCCCATGATTTCCCTCTATTTGCAGGATTCATCTTCATGCTGGGCATCACTATGGTAGCCGCTCCCGGGGTACCGGGAGGCGCCATCATGGCATCACTGGGCATCCTGCAATCCATGCTGGGCTTCGACGAGTCGGCACAAGCGCTGATGATTGCACTATACATAGCGATGGACAGCTTCGGTACTGCCTGCAATGTGACGGGCGACGGGGCAATCGCACTGATTATCGACAAAGTGATGGGAAAGAAATAGTTTATATTTTGCCATCTCGTGGAAAATAACGAATATTGCAGTCCGAAAAGACATAATAACAAGAAGCATACATTATGAAGAAAGCCCTTATCTCCGGCATTACCGGGCAGGACGGCTCGTTCCTTGCCGAATTCCTCCTGCAGAAAGGATATGAAGTGCACGGTATCCTGCGTCGCTCTTCCTCTTTCAACACCGGCCGCATCGAACACCTCTACTTCGATGAGTGGGTACGCGACATGAAACAGAAACGTACCATTAACCTGCACTATGGAGACATGACAGACTCCAGCTCTCTCATCCGTATCATCCAGAGTGTGCAGCCGGACGAAATATATAACCTTGCCGCCCAAAGCCATGTCAAAGTATCCTTCGACGTGCCCGAATATACCGCCGAAACCGATGCCGTAGGCACCCTGCGCATGCTCGAAGCCGTACGCATTCTCGGTATGGAAAAGAAGACACGCATCTACCAGGCCTCCACTTCCGAGCTCTTCGGAAAAGTGCAGGAAGTGCCGCAAAGCGAAACGACCCCGTTCTATCCCCGCAGCCCCTATGGCGTAGCCAAACAGTATGGCTTTTGGATTACAAAGAACTACCGCGAAAGCTATGGCATGTTTGCTGTAAACGGCATACTCTTCAACCACGAGAGCGAACGCCGAGGTGAAACCTTCGTGACAAGAAAAATCACACTGGCGGCTGCCCGCATCGCCCAAGGCTTCCAGGACAAGCTGTATCTGGGCAATCTGGATGCCCGGCGCGACTGGGGATATGCCAAAGACTACATCGAGTGCATGTGGCTCATCCTGCAGCACGACACCCCCGAAGACTTCGTCATTGCCACCGGAGAAATGCATACCGTACGCGAATTTGCGACACTGGCATTCCGGGAGGTAGGCATCACTCTGTGCTGGGAAGGCCAGGGAGTGGATGAGAAGGGTATCGACACACAGACCGGAAAAGTCCTCGTGGAAGTCGACCCCAAATATTTCCGGCCTGCCGAAGTGGAACAATTGCTGGGCGACCCCACCAAAGCAAAAACACTGCTGGGATGGAATCCGAGGCAGACCAGTTTTGAAGAGTTGGTACGCATCATGGCAGAGCACGACATGAAATTTGTGAAGAAACTGTATTTAAGAAGCAAAGAGCTTTGAATGAACTATTAAACTTTCAGACAACAATGTTAGACAAAAATGCCAAAATATATGTAGCAGGCCACCGGGGACTGGTAGGCTCTGCCATCTGGAAAAATCTTGAGGAGAAAGGATACACCAATCTCATCGGCAAGACCCACACAGAACTCGATCTGCTCGACGGAGTTGCCGTACGCCGCTTCTTCGACGAGGAACAGCCCGAATATGTATTCCTTGCCGCCGCCTTTGTGGGTGGCATCATGGCCAACAGTATCTACCGTGCCGACTTCATCTACAAGAACTTGCAGATACAGCAGAACGTCATCGGCGAAAGCTTCCGCCACGGAGTGAAAAAACTTCTCTTTCTGGGCAGCACCTGCATCTATCCCCGTGATGCCGAACAGCCGATGAAAGAAGACGCACTCCTCACTTCTCCGCTGGAATACACGAACGAGCCCTATGCCATCGCCAAAATAGCCGGACTGAAAATGTGCGAAAGCTTCAATCTTCAATACGGTACGAACTACATTGCCGTGATGCCCACCAACCTTTACGGTCCCAACGACAACTTCGACCTGGAACGCAGCCACGTGCTCCCTGCCATGATACGCAAGATACACCTCGCCCACTGCCTGAAACAAGGCGACTGGGATGCCGTACGCCACGACATGAACCTGCGTCCGGTGGAAGGCATCAACGGCGACAGCAGCAAAGAGGACATTCTGAATATCCTCCGGAAATACGGCATCAGCGAAGAAGAAGTGAGATTATGGGGTTCCGGCACCCCCTTGCGCGAATTCCTCTGGAGCGAGGAGATGGCAGATGCCAGCGTCTTCGTCATGGAACACGTCGACTTCAAAGATACCTTCAAGCCGGGCGACAAGGAAATCCGCAACTGTCACATCAATATCGGTACGGGCAAGGAAATCACTATCCGCCAGTTGGCAGAGCTGATTGTCAACACCGTAGGCTATCAGGGCCGGTTGACCTTCGACACTTCCAAACCCGACGGCACCATGCGCAAACTGACCGATCCCGGTAAGTTACATGCATTGGGATGGCATCATAAGATTGATATCGAGGAAGGTGTGCAACGCATGTACCGATGGTACTTGGGAAAGTAATTAGTGACGTCTGATTAGCCATGAATGCCATACGGTACAAGGTGGAAACTGTATTGTTTATATTGCTGATACTTTTATCAGGTATCAGCCCAACCATGAATGCCATGATAGCTCCCGTGACCTATTCCGTTCGCGGCAAAGTCATCGACAGACAGTCCAGACAACCCGTGGCCTACGCCAACGTTTTCGTTGCCGGCATCCCCGGGAAAGGGGCATCCACCGATTCACTCGGCACATTCAAGATAGAGCAGGTACCTCCGGGCATCTATAGCCTTGAGGCATCCTGCATAGGATACCAGACTGTTTCCACCCCCGAATATATCGTTTCAGCCTCAACCCCGTTCATCGAGATAGAGATGGAAGAGGATGCCAATCTGCTGAACACAGTAGTGGTGGTGCCTTCCCCCTTCCGGCGAAGTATCGAAAGCCCGGTCAGCATGCGTATCATCGGCTTGCAGGAAATAGAGAAAAGTCCCGGAGCCAACCGGGATGTTTCGCGCATCGTACGCTCCTATCCCGGCGTCTCTTTCTCTCCCATCGGCTATCGCAACGACTTGATTGTTCGGGGCGGTTCTCCTTCCGAAAACCGCTTTTATATGGATGGCATCGAAATCCCCAACATCAACCACTTTGCCACTCAGGGTGCATCCGGAGGACCGGTAAGTATTGTCAATGCCGACCTGATACGCGAGATTACATTTTATACGGGCGCCTTCCCCGCCAACCGCTCCGGAGCCTTGAGTTCCGTCCTCGACTTCCAACTCAAGGACGGAAATCCGGACAAGCAGGCGTTCAAAGCCACCATCGGCGCATCGGAAGTCTCGCTCAGCGGAGCAGGCCATCTGGGGCAGCGCACCACTTATCTGTTCTCCGCACGCCAGTCCTACCTGCAACTTTTGTTCAAGGCTTTGGGACTGCCCTTCCTGCCCAATTTCATTGACGGACAATTCAAAACAAAAACCCGTTTCAACGAGCACAGCGAGCTGACCCTGCTTGGTCTTGCAGGCATTGACAAGATGAAACTGAATACCGATGAAAAAGGAGAAGATGCCGAATATCTGCTCAGCTATCTCCCCACTATCCATCAGGAAACATTCACTCTCGGAGCCTCTTACAGACACTACAATGGAAGGCACGTACAATCCCTTATACTGAGCCATAACTACCTGAACAACCGCAATCTGAAATACCGCAACAACGATGACTCTTCCGAAGACAACCTGACCCTGCGCCTACGCTCCACAGAACAAAAGACCACCCTGCGTTTCGAAAACCAAACGCGCTTGGGAGCATGGACCCTAAAAGAAGGAGCAGAACTGAACAACTCCATCTATACAAACCACAGCAGGCAAAGACTATACGGCAGTCATTCGGGTACGCTTTCCATCTACGAAACCTCACTCGACATCTTCGGCTGGGGGGCTTTCTTCTCTTCCAACTATACCACCGCCGACAAGCGTCTGGCCCTTTCTGCCGGTATCCGTATGGATGGCAACACTTACAACCGAAAGATGCGGCAGCTATGGAAACAGTTCTCCCCACGCCTCTCTGCATCCTACAAACTCTCGGAACAATGGACCCTGAGCGGAAGTACCGGCCTCTACCACCAATTGCCTCCCTACACCGCTTTGGGATATAAAGACAATGAAGGGCAATATCTCAACAAAAACTTGAAGTACATGCAGGTCTTTGAAAGCAGCCTCGGTCTGGACTGGCACCTGCAAGACCGGTTCATGGTTTCTGCAGAAGGTTTCTTCAAGCGTTACAGCCGTATGCCACTTTCCCTCCAAGACAACATTCCGTTGGCATGCAAAGGAAACGATTACGGTGTCACCGGCAACGAAGCACTCGCCCCTACAGCCAGCGGCAGGGCCTACGGACTGGAAACCATGTTCCGCTGGCAGGCATCCGGCAAGTTCAATCTCGTATCCTCCTTCACCTTATACCGCAGCGAATACCGCAACCGTTCAAATGGAGACTTCATTCCATCTGCCTGGGACAACCGTTTCATACTCAACATGAGCGGTACATACAACCTGCCCCGGCGCTGGAGCATAGGAGGCAAGCTAAGCTATATAGGCGGCAGCCCCTACACTCCCTATGATGAAGACAAATCATCACTCGTAGAAGCATGGGATGCCAAAGGACAGCCCTACTACGACTATGCGTACTATAATACCGGGCGGCTTCCCAACTTTGCCCAGTTAGACTTGCGTGTGGACAAGTCCTTCTACTTCCATCACTGCATGATAGGAATCTATCTGGACATACAGAATATCACCGGCAACAAACTGAAGCAGCCGGATGTGATAATGAGTACGGGCATCATCGAAAATCCGTCTGCTCCTGTTGCCGAACAGCGCTATAAAATGAAATACCTCAAGCAGGAAAGCGGCACTATCCTGCCTACTTTAGGTATAACTGTCGAGTTTTAGCAAATAGCCGCCATAAAAACTATTTTCCCTATAAAAGTTTGCTTTCTATATATAAACCCTTATATTTGCACAATTTTCAACCAAATGTGCAATTAATATCATGGAACAAAGTTTTATCGCCTATATAGAGAATAGCATAAAGGAAAATTGGGATTTAGACGCTCTGACCGACTATAAGGGAGCAACCCTACAATATAAGGACGTAGCCCGCAAAATAGAAAAGCTGCATATCATTTTCGAGGCAAGCGGCATCAAGAAAGGCGATAAGATTGCCGTCTGTGGCCGCAACAGTTCCCACTGGGGCGTAACGTTCCTCGCAACATTGACCTACGGTGCGGTAATCGTCCCCATCCTTCACGAGTTCAAGGCAGACAATGTACACAACATCGTGAACCATTCCGAAGCCAAACTGCTTTTCGTAGGCGACCAGGTTTGGGAAAACCTCAACGAAAGTGCCATGCCGCTGCTGGAGGGCATCATGATGATGGCAGACTTCTACATTCTTGTCTCCCGCAGCGAAAAGTTGGACTATGCCCGCGAACATCTCAACGAAATGTTCGGTAAGAAATACCCCAAGAACTTCCGCAAGGAGCATGTCAGTTATCACAAGGACCAGCCCGACGAACTGGCGGTCATCAACTATACATCCGGCACCACCAGTTACTCCAAAGGAGTGATGCTGCCCTACCGCAGCCTTTGGTCAAACACCACTTTTGCTTTCGAAGTATTGCCGCTGAAAGCCGGTGACAAGATTGTCTCCATGCTGCCAATGGCACATATGTACGGACTTGCATTCGAGTTTCTGTATGAATTCGCCGTAGGTTGCCACATATTCTTCCTCACTCGTATGCCCAGCCCCAAAATCATTTTCCAGGCTTTCACCGAAGTGAAGCCTAACCTGATTGTGGCTGTTCCGCTCATTATCGAAAAGATTATAAAGAAGAGCGTACTGCCCAAGCTGGAAACTCCCGCCATGAAGCTGTTGCTGAAAGTACCCATCATTAACGACAAGATAAAAGCGACCGTACGCGACCAGATGATTCAAGCCTTTGGCGGAAACTTTACAGAAATCATTGTAGGAGGAGCTGCCTTCAACCAGGAAGTGGAGCAGTTCTTAAAGATGATAGATTTCCCCTATACGGTAGGCTATGGAATGACGGAATGCGGCCCCATCATCTGTTACGAGGATTGGACCCGCTTCAAACCCGGTTCTTGCGGAAAGGCCGCACCGCGTATGGAGGTGAAAATCCTATCATCCGATCCCGAAAACATTCCGGGAGAGATTGTCTGCCGTGGTCCCAATGTCATGCTGGGTTACTACAAGAACGACGAAGCCACCGTGCAGGTACTCGACAAAGACGGCTGGCTGCACACCGGAGACCTTGCCCTGATGGATGCCGAAGGCAACATTAGCATCAAGGGACGCAGCAAGAACATGCTCCTCGGCCCGAGCGGTCAGAATATCTACCCGGAAGAGATAGAAGACAAACTGAACAATATGCCGTACGTAGCCGAAAGCATCATCGTGCAGCAGAACGAGAAACTGGTAGGTCTGGTTTATCCCGACTTCGATGATGCCTTTGCCCATGGGCTGAACAATGACGACATCGAACGCGTCATGGAGGAAAACCGTGTGGCACTGAATGCAGAACTGCCCGCATACAGCCAGATATTCAAGATGAAAATCTATCCTGAAGAATTTGAAAAAACGCCGAAGAAATCTATCAAGCGCTTCTTGTATCAGGAGGCCAAAGGATAAAGCCAATAGGGTTCAACCAATATGAAACAACTTCTTTTATTCTTCTTTACATCCCTGCTTTTTGCAGGGATAACTCTTGCCCAAGAACATAATCCGGGCAGCGTACAGCCGGACACGATTCAGAAATCCTCCGAAAATACTTTCCGGAAACAACGCTCTCCACAAACAGACCATGGCCCGGTAGGTATCAATATCTCCTTATGGAAAAACATCTCCACACAGCGGACTGACACCGTAGGAAGCACCTGCTTCAATCTGGGTGTGTTCTCCTCCATGAACCGTCTGAATGGCCTCGGCATGAATATTCTTGGCAGTGTAACCGGCAGGGATGTGAACGGTGTACAGATGGCAGGTCTGTCAAATATGGTGGGGGGAAGCATGCGAGGCATGCAGATAGCAGGAATTACCAACATCAATGGCAACAACCTTATCGGAGTATCCGTTTCGGGACTGGTAGGCATCACCGGAAACCATGCGCAAGGTGTCATCATTTCCGGTCTGGCAAACATCAGTGGGGACTATAATCGTGGCGCCTCCATAGGCGGCTTGTTGAATATCAGCGGAGAAGGTGCTTCCGGCATACACTTTGCCGGACTCGCCAATATTTCCGGCGGAAATTTCAAAGGATTTTCAGGGGCCGGCCTGTTAAGTGTAATCGGTGAAGACTTGAATGGCATGCAGATGTCCGCCCTTGCCAACATCACCGCCGGAGATATGACCGGTGTTCAGGTTTCCGGCCTGGGCAATGTGGTGGGTGGTACAGCCCGGGGATTACAAATAGGCGCTGCCAATATGGCTATACGCGCCAAAGGGCTTCAAATAGGTCTATTCAACTACTACAAAGAGAAATTAGACGGTTTCCAGTTGGGATTAGTCAATGCCAATCCCCAAACAAAAGTTCAACTGATGTTTTTCGGTGGTAATGCCACCAAGCTGAATGTAGGTGCCCGTTTCAAGAACCGGCTCTTCTATACCATCCTCGGCGGCGGCACCCATTATCTGGATTTCGGCGACAAGTTTTCCGCTTCCCTCTTCTACCGTGCCGGTCTTGAACTACCGCTCTACAAACAGCTGTTTATCAGCGGAGATCTGGGATACCAACATATAGAAACCTTCAAGAACAAGGACTACGGCATTCCGGCACGTCTCTATGCCCTCCAGGCACGTGTCAATCTGGAATACCACCTGACCGACCGCTTCGGCATATTCCTCACCGGCGGTTATGGCGGCAGCCGCTACTACACCCAAGGGAAAACCTATGACAAAGGCATCATTGTAGAGGGCGGGGTGACGATACTGAAATTATAAATTATTGTTTCTCCTTAATCAGCCCCGTCCTATACGCCACCAGCAGTTTCATCAAATCCTGAATCTGCGTAACGAGTTCACTTCCTTTGTCCGTATCCTTCACCATCATACGCTGCGAATTGAATTCGACAACCAGGGTTGTCGACTTGATGTCTTGCCCTTCTTCAATGGCTTTCTGACGGCTCTGGAACGGTTCATGCTGCACCAGTTGCAAGCCATGGGAATGATATACCAGCGTATATCCCGCAATTCCCGTTTCCGGCTGATAGGCTTTTGAAAAACCACCGTCAATCACCAGCAGCTTACCATCCGCTTTGATAGGCTTCTCACCTTTAATGGTCTTTACCGGTACATGCCCGTTGATGATATGCGAGTGTGGCCCCGGCTTCACGCCGAACTCTTCAAGAATGCGGTCACACACCTCAGCCTCGTTGCGCAAAGCATAGTAATGCCCTTTCGTCTCCTTATGCAATGTTTTGTCGGCCACAAAATAGCGTTCAAAGGTAGCCATCTTGTCTTTATCGAAGGAAGGGGCATCCGGTCCGCACCACATGTACCAGACATAATCCAGTGCAAACTGTTTCTCGTCCGAACCGTCCTCGTCAAAGTAAGCGGTACGTATCAGCTGGTCGGTCTTTTTCAGCAACTTACGTCCCCAGTATTCCTTTTGGCCGATGCGGACATGTTTAAAACTGCCGTCCGCATTCAGAGGCACGGAAGCATGATAAAGCAGGTTACTGTTGCACACCAGATACATGCCGCCATACGTAAACAAGCAGCGCATGTGCTTCTTCATCTTCTCGCTGTTCATGAAAGAAGAATGAATCCGGTGCATCAGTTCGCGCTCTTCGTCCGACAGACGATACGGGTCCGCCGGGTCTACGGTGGGGAAATTCACATCGCGCAACGGATATTCCTTGCCTTCGTATACAAACACACCACGCTCGAAATCCACCAGATGCAGCAGTTTCCGGTTCTCCATACCGAACTCAGGACGGCGGCTGATGATTTCCGCCTCCAGTTTCAACTGGATAACCGTAATCGCCTTGTGCATCTGTGTAATCAGCCGCAAGGTCTTCTCATTGTATTCCGCATCGGCAAAGTTCATTTTCGGCGCAAAGATGGTGCAAGGGTCATCCGCATAGGTATCCATGGCAAACGTTGCAAGCGGCAACAGATTGATGCCATAACCATCCTCCAGCGTTGCTAAATTGGCATAGCGCATCGACATACGGATTACGTTGGCTATACAAGCATCATTACCCGATGCGGCACCCATCCACAGAATATCGTGGTTACCCCATTGGATGTCGAAATTATGATAATCACAGAGAGTATCCATGATAATATGCGCACCCGGTCCGCGGTCGTATATATCGCCCACGATATGCAGCGAGTCGATGGTCAAGCGCTGGATAAGGTTGCACATCGCCACAATAAAATCATCCGCACGCTTCGTAGAGATAATGGTACTGATTATGACATTGATATAGGCATGTTTGTTAGGTTCGATGCTCGATTCGTGCAACAGCTCTTGAATGATATACGAGAACTCTGCTGGAAGTGCCTTGCGTACTTTCGAACGGGTATATTTGGACGAAACGTTCTGGCATACTTTTACCAACTGGTTCAGTGTTATCAAATACCAGTCATCCAGGTCCGTTTCCTGCTCCTTGATAAGTTGCAGCTTCTCTTCCGGATAATAAATTAACGTACAGATTTCCTTCTTCTCACTTTCGCGCAGCGTATGCCCGAATATTTCGTTCACCTTACGTTTCACTGCCCCCGATGCATTCTTCAGCACATGCTGAAAAGCCTCATACTCGCCATGAATATCCGTCAGAAAATGCTCTGTACCTTTCGGCAGATTTAGAATAGCCTCCAGATTGATGATTTCCGTACTGGCATCAGCAATGGTAGGAAAACTGCGTGATAATAATTGCAAATAACGCAAGTCATTGACAATACTTTCCGGAGTTATATTTCCCATAGTTATTTAATTGAATAATTGATAGTTGATAATTAATAGTGCCCTCCATTCCCCATTATCCATTAATGAAGAACATGAGCAGCACTTGGGCTATGATTACCCGTAGAAACATACACAGCGGATAGACCGTAGCGTACGCTACAGACGGATTGTCTCCCGGGATGGTGTCGTTGGCGTAGTTCAGCGCCATGGGGTTTGCCATGCTTCCGCACAGCATACCTGCCATTGTTCCGAAATCTATCTTCAGCCACTTGAAGGTAACGATACCCATAATCAATACCGGAACCACAGTCAGCGCAAAACCTATGGCAATCCATAACAGTCCTTCCGGCCGGAATACCGTATCGAAGAAATGGGCACCCGCATCCAGTCCCAGGCAAGCCAGATAAAGAGACAACCCCAATGCGCGGAGCATCAGGTTCGCACTGCGCGTAGTATAAGTCACCATGTGCATCCTCGGACCGAATGTCCCGATAAGAATACCTACGATGATAGGACCTCCTGCCAATCCGAGCCGTACGGGAGCGCTGATGCCGGGAATGGAAATAGGAATAGCTCCCAAAGCCAGACCGATGACAATGCCGATAAATACCGCCACCAGGTTCGGTTCCTTCAGGCTTTTCACTGCATTGCCCAGCACCTTCTCCACATTTTGTATGGCAGCGGCTTCGCCCACTACGGTCAGGCGGTCACCCAATTGCAAGGTCAGTTCCGCTGTGGCCAACAACTGCACGCCGCTACGATAAACCCGGCTGATATTGATACCGTAATGATTACGCAGATGGAGAGAGCCCAGCTTCTTGCCGTTCAGCTCCGGACGTGTCACCACGATACGTTGCGAAATCAGCTGGCTGTCAATGGCATTCCAGTCTATATCTTCCTTGTTCCAGTCGGTATGCTCCTGCTCGCCGAAGAGCACGGTCAGTGCCGGTGTATTTTTCTCCGAGGTAATCACCAGCAGGCGGTCACCTTCCTTTATAATCTTTTCCGAAGTAGGAATACTCACATTCCCATCCCGCCACAAGCGGGAAATCACGAACTTCGGATAGCTGTTCAGCCCGCCTATTTCCTTGATACTCTTGTTGAAGATGGCAGGATTGTGCACCTGGAACGCAACAATGTAAGGCTTGTTCACGTCATCCTTCTCTTTCAATTCCAGGTCTTCCTTATGCGCCAGCGTCTTACGGATGAACAGTACGGCCAGAATGACCCCTACCACCCCCAGCGGATATGCCACCGCACACCCCAAAGCAGGGGTACTGGACTCCAATCCCATCTGTTTCAATGTCTGCTGTGCCGCACCGAGTGCCGGTGTGTTTGTCGTGGCACCGCAAAGTATACCCACCATATCCGGCAGGGATACTCCCAACCCATAGCTGCCCACTACAGTCAGCAGGGTGCCGATGAGCACTACACCCGTGGCGAGCATATTCAGCTGTACCCCTCCTTTACGGAAAGAACTGAAAAAGCCCGGTCCCACCTGCAAGCCCAAGGCATACACAAATATCACCAGCCCGAAGCTTTCCGCATAATTCAGCATCTGCGGGTCTATGGACAACCCGAAATGCCCGGCAATGATGCCGGCAAAGAATACAAACGTCACTCCCAATGAAATGCCGCAAACATGTATCTTTCCCAATCCCAATCCGATAGCGGAAATCAACGAGAGTACCACAACCGCCTGCAAGGCGGAGTGTTCAACGAATAAACTATATAGCCAGTCCAATGTGCATTCTATTTTACAGTTTCAAGCTGCAAAGATAGTGCAAACCTAATGCAAAATAAAACGAACCCGTCTATTTTTTATGCGGCAGCACTTCTAAAAAAGAGATACGATACAATAAATCCCTGCTGCCAGCAAAGCACTGACGGGGATAGTCAGCACCCAGGCGGTCATCAGACTCTTCGTAACTCCCCAGCGTACGGCCGAAAGCCGCTTCGTGGCCCCTACCCCGATAATGGCTCCTGTAATGGTGTGTGTCGTACTCACCGGAATCTTCAGATACTCCGTCAGATAGAGCGTAAACGCACCGGCAGTTTCCGCAACCACCCCTTCCAGCGGTGTTACCTTCGTAATTTTGGTTCCCATGGTCTTCACAATCTTCCACCCACCGGACATAGTACCGAGTGAAATGGCCGTAAAACAAGAGAATGCCACCCAGTCCGGCAGGTCATCAATACTGTTTATCCCCATTCCCAATCCTTCCGAATGTCCGGCTATCATGGCCGCAGCAATGATACCCATTACCTTCTGTGAATCATTCAGACCGTGCCCGATGCTGAACAAAGCCGAAGACACCAGCTGCAGTTTCTTGAACCACAACTCGGCCGTATGAGGATGCGCCCTGCGGCAAATATACAAAACCAACAACGTAAAACCGAATGCCACCACCATACCAATCAAGGGAGCCAGAAAAATGAATGCCGCAATCTTCAGAATGATACTCAGCTGGATGGCCTCAAAACCGTGTGCCATGATGGCAGCTCCGGCAAAACCTCCGATAAGCGTGTGCGAAGAAGAGGAAGGAATCCCCTTCCACCAAGTAAACAGATTCCAGGCAATGGCTGCAATCACACCGGCCAGAATAATAGGCAAAGTAATGTAAGGCTCCATCACCGTTTTCGATACGGTGTTGGCAATGCCGAAACCGCCGATGACACACTTGGCGATAAAAAAGGCCACAAAATTGAAGAAAGCCGCCCATATCACCGCCTGAAACGGTGTAAGCACTTTGGTAGACACAATGGTGGCAATAGAATTGGCCGCATCATGAAAACCGTTGATATAATCGAATATCAGAGCCAGCACAATGATAATCACTAATAGTTCCATACGTCCGTCCGTTTATGCGTATTTCACAATCAGGCTCCTCAAAATCTTGCCCACGTGTTCGGCTGCATCCGTCGTTTTCTCCAGCTCATACATAATCTCCTTGATTTTGATGAGTTCAATGCAGTCCTTCTCTTCTTCAAAAAGCCTGGTGATGAAGAATTCATAGACATCATCCGCCCGGTTTTCTATGTCATGCATTTGGTTGCAGTATGCGCGCAGCTTATCCGGACTCTTGCGGAATGCTTCCAGTTCATCCATGGCCTGGTCAATGAGGGCCGCTTCCTGTTGGACCATATGTCCCAGCTCTTTCCCCTTGTCCGAAATAGGATGCGGATTATAGATAGTGATACGCTTGGCACAGCTGTTTATTCCATCAATCACATCATCCATGCCCGAAGCCAGGTCGTGGATATCCTCCCGGTCAAAAGGAGTAATGAAAGTAGTGCCCAGTTCATCCAGAATCAGATTGGTCAGCTTATCGCCCTCGCGCTCCAAATCTTTGATTCGTTTATAATCTTCCGCCCTCTTCTCAGGCGAGTCATGGCCCAATATTTCTATCAACAGAGCCGACGAGGACAATAAAATCTCAGACAATTGCTTCAGCAAAGGAAAGAATTTCGGTTCTTTCGGTGTGAACCGGCTAAAAAAAGAATTCTTCATAACGGATAAAAATGTACTAAGTATATTAATTTATTTTTGTTTTCATTGTTTCAGTCTTGCACGCAGCACTTCTACCACGGCCGGCAGTATGGAAATCATAATAATGACCACAATCAGCAGAAACAATATGACATACGCCCACATATGATATTCCTGCACTATATCAATCATATACTGATCAATATGGAGAATAAAATCCAATAGAAATTCCATTATATATTGATTATCAGTACTTAAAAATAGAGAAAAACTCGGCATGGGGAGACGGGAAATCTCTCCGGCTCCCGAAAGAGAGGGGGAAAAGCACTAAATAAGAATACGCCTCAGCGTATATACATAATATCTATATGAAATCTTATGAGGATGGAAAGTAAAAGGGAAAGAAGTTGTCTTTTCTTCCGGAAGCAGAGTTTTCAGGGTTCTCGCGACCTTGACAGCAATGAAGTCAGGATTAAGCCTCAATAATTTCGAGCAAGAGACATGCCGCAATGAGAAGGTATTTCCTATGCAACCGGCATCTGCCAGGCAATTGTAATTCGCGTCCTCCCCTTTTCCCTGGCATTGTCTGCCATCTGCCCCCGACAAGTTGTACCGGGTTCCGGAGAAATAATGCACATCCGCGGTAGGGAGTGTCTTACATCCCTCCATATCATCAGAAACGGAAGTGAACTTCGATATGAGGAACAACCCTAACAAGGTATAGAATATACATTTCGCCATAGCGAGTGCAAATATAGAAACTATTTTCGGATTACAACAGAAAAATAAAAAACAAAAAGCGGTCAACCGTTTCATCAGTCAACCGCTTTCTTGTTTTTGTAGTGGGTACGAGAATCGAACTCGTATACCATGCGTGAGAGGCATGTATCCTAACCGTTAGATGAACCCACCCTCGCATTTGTCTTGTACACCCTCAGGGATTCGAACCCTGGACCCACTGATTAAGAGTCAGTTGCTCTACCAACTGAGCTAAGAGTGCATCTGGCGGAAGCTGGGGGATTCGAACCCCCGGTACGGTTACCCGTACGTCAGTTTAGCAAACTGGTGGTTTCAGCCACTCACCCAAACTTCCTTTTTATAACCAGCATTCTTTTCAAATGCGGTGCAAATGTAGGGCAAACTTTTGGACTGTGCAAATCTTTCCTACATATTTTTTTCACCGTTTTCATGCAATTTGAGATAACACGTTAACACTCAAACCCTAAAACAAGAAAAAAAATTTGATACATATCAAACCGTCCTTTTCAACCTTTCCTTATCTTTGCGCGATTTTTAAAGTATAGTGCACATACACGGACAATGATACAACAAGAAAGCCTGAAAAAGCGGCTTGCCAAGCTGGCCGCCCCCATCTTTATAGAGACACTTCTCATCATGATGCTCGGTGCGGTGGACACCATCATGCTGAGCCGCCACTCGGACAACAGTGTTGCCGCCGTAGGGGTAGTCAACCAGATTATCATGCTCACTTTCCTCGTTTTCGAAGTCATCAATCTCGGAACGTCCGTTCTGTGTTCCCAGTATCTCGGTGCGAAACTACACAAGAAAGTAGTGCAAGTGGTCGGCGTATCCATCCTCGTCAACCTGGCGGTAGGTATCACGGTCAGCCTGGTACTGTTCTCCTGCGCCCGTCCCATCCTCCGGCTGATGGGCCTCACCGCCGAATTGATGCAGGACGGCACGGACTATATGCGTATCGTAGGCGCTTTCGCCTTCTTCCAGGCATTATCCCTCACTCTCTCCGCCTCCCTGCGCAGCGCCAACAAAGCCATCTACCCGATGATGGTCACCGTTGTGGTCAACATCCTCAACATTATCGGCAACTACTCCCTCATCTTCGGCCGCTTCGGCTTTCCGGAACTGGGCGTAGAAGGCGCCGCCATCTCTACAGCCTTCAGCCGGGGCGTCTCCATGATTATCCTGTTCCTCATACTGTTCCGCAAGCACATCCACCGTTTCCCAGTGGCATACTTCCGCCCTTTCCCATGGATAGAACTAAAGAATCTGATGAAGGTAGGCCTGCCCTCCGCCGGCGAACAATTGTCGTACAGCTCGTCGCAAGTCGTCATCACCTACTTCATCAACATGCTGGGAGTGGAAGCGCTCGCCACCCGTACCTATTGTGTCAACATCATCATGTTCGCTTATCTGTTCAGCATCTCCATGGCCCAGGGCGGCGCCATCTGTATCGGGCATCTGATAGGCGAGAAGAAACCTCACGCAGCCTTCCTTATGGGAAAATACGTCATGAAGAAATCCGTCATGATAACCGTCATGCTGTCCTGCATCCTCGCCCTTTCGGGGCATGCCATCTTTGGCTGGCTCACTTCCAATCCCGACATCATACGCATGGGGGCCACCATCCTTATTATAGATATCCTCCTCGAAATTGGACGCCCCATCAACATTTTCGCCACCAACGCCCTTCGTGCAGCAGGCGACGTCAACTATCCTTTCTATGTAGGCCTGGTAGTGCAGTGGAGCGTGGCTGTAGGAGCGGGCTACCTTTTCGGAATCCCCCTCGGATGGGGCATCTGCGGCATGTGGGTAGCCTTCCTATTGGACGAGAATATCCGTGGATTCATTTTCGTCCGCCGTTGGTATGGCATGAAATGGGTAAACAAAAGCTTCATCCGAAATTGTTTTTAATTCCAAAAGTCCTATCTTTGCTCCCCGAAAGCAGAAGCGGACCGAACTTTACCGGTCTTGCTTACCGAACAAATAAATCATGGTCTTATGGATGCATTATTGAAAGAAACCGTAGACGCCACTGTCAATTCCCGTTATCCGAGTATGGCTCCCGAAGGAAGAAAGCTGATAGAGAAAATCCTCATCCGCAAGGAAGTCGAGAAAGGCGCATTGTTACTCAATGAAGGGCAGGTAAGCCATAATATCGTACTTGTAGGAAAAGGTATGCTGCGCCAATTCTATTATAAGAATGGCAAAGACGTCACCGAGCACTTTTCCTATGAAGGCTGCATCATCATCTGCATCGAAAGTACTCTGAAGCAGGAACCCACCCATCTCATGATTGAGGCGCTTGAGCCGAGCGTCGTATATCTGTTGCCGTACAACAAGCTGTTGACGCTCACCGAAATTTCATGGGAAATAAATATGTTCTACCGAAAGATTCTGGAATATTCCCTGATTGTCTCACAAATAAAGGCTGATTCCTGGCGATTTGAGACTGCACGCGAACGCTACACCCAACTCATGGAACAACAGCCCGAGGTCATCAAGCGGGCTCCTTTGTCGCATATTGCGTCCTATCTGCTGATGACCCCCGAAACACTGAGCCGGGTACGTTCGGGCATACTGTAACCCTCCTCCTGTCTGCCCGAAGGCCACATATCTGAGTTTTATACGGAAACCCCTCTTTTCTTCCTGAAGAAAAGTTCCACCGGGACGAAATCTTTTCAGTCCCGGAAGCGTTTATATGCAATTCTAAAACTTAAAATTCAGATTATGACTTCTATATATACATTTACAAGTTCACTGATACGAAGCATAAGGCAAACCGGACGCTATAGCACCTCCGGCATATACACCAGTACACTGAACAGTTTTCTCCGCTTCACCGGCAACCGTTCCATCACCTTTGAAGAGCTTACCCCCAACCTCATCAAGCAATACGAAGACCGGTTGCTCGGCGAAGGGCGGCGCCACAGGCGGTCAAGGATAATTTTCTCCACAGTCTGAAACCAATAAAAGCTATTCATTTATGACCATAGCCGTTGATTTTGACGGTACCATTGTAGAACACCGCTACCCCCGGATAGGAGAAGAAATTCCCTTTGCCACCGCTACGCTGAAGATGCTGATAAACGAGCGTCACCGGCTGATTTTATGGTCGGTACGTGAAGGGAAGCTCCTGGAGGAAGCTGTGGAATGGTGCAGGGAACGGGGTGTGGAATTCTATGCCGTCAACCGGGACTATCCGGAAGAAGACATCGCACACACCGGTTTTTCACGCAAAGTAAAAGCCGATCTCTTTATCGATGACCGCAACCTGGGCGGACTGCCTGACTGGGGAAGCATTTACCGCATGATACATGACCGACTGACCTACGAAGAACTGTTTCGCGAAAACAGTGAACCGGTCCGGCAGAAAAAGAAAGGCTTTTGGGCACGTTTGAAAAAATAATATCCAAAGGAGATTTTTGACTTATGTCAATTCATAACCCGTAAAAACCTTCTAATTTTGTACTCGAAATAGAGAAAGATTAGTTTTTGTAAGAGTAAAGAGATTAGTTTTTAGGGTGCACTTAAAAAATAGGCAATATCCACAACGGTTATTGCCTATTTTTATATATAGCCGGAAGCCAAGTATATCAATACAAACTTCCCTGACCGACTTCCTTAAAGAGCTTCGCCAACTTCTCCACCACCGGCTTCATATAACGTTCTCCTTTCTCGGCAGAAGCTTTTTTGGGGTTCCCTACCCCGCTGTCGACTGTAGCCTTATCCCAATGGCGGGGAGCCCAGCCAACCTTTTCATTCAAGGAAGGAATGGCAAACGGGTGGGATTCTCCGTCACCGGCCTCAGCCAGATTCACCAGCTCGGGATGGTAATGCATCATGACGGAAGTCTCAGACTCGCCGGCATGGTCGTCGACAGCAGCCTCAAAGTAGTCTTTGGGAGAGACGATGCTGAACCAGTCGGCAGCGATAATCAGAAAATCGGGATATACAAACGCCAGGTCACGAATCATTCCCTTGAAGTTGTTGCCGCCATGACCGCTGAGAATAATCAGCTTGCGCATGCCTTGTGCATAGAGGGAGGCAACTATGTCTTCCAAAATGGCCTGCTGGGTGGAGTAGCGCGTATGAATGCAGAACGGAAGTTCGCGCTGCCCCGGATTGTGTGCACCGAAAGGTACGGGAGGCATCACCATGCAGCGTACACCGGAATTCTGCAAAGCCAGCGCAGCCGCGTCTACAGCAATGTCATGCGGCAAAATACAATCAGTGAGATAAGGCAGATGCAGATTATGGGGCTCCGTAGCTCCCCACGGCAAGATGACAACGTCATACTTCACTCCTTTCACCTTTCCATAGCAGGAAACAGTAAGGTCAATTTCTCTTTTTTCCATGATAGTTTATTTTGGGGGTAAATCTTTACCGCAAAAATAAACATTATTCCGTCACATTGAACCTATTGCCGGCGATATTCTTTAGGTGACATGCC
The DNA here is from genome assembly GCF_003602965.1 of Bacteroides sp. AF25-5LB. Lineage (NCBI taxonomy): Bacteria > Pseudomonadati > Bacteroidota > Bacteroidia > Bacteroidales > Bacteroidaceae > Bacteroides > Bacteroides sp. AF25-5LB. The sequence goes on along the minus strand of NZ_QTMC01000007.1, from coordinate 123,155 downwards.
AGTGTGATGCTTGAAATACTTACCAAAGAAGGACTGGTTGGCAAAATGCAGCTCGTCCGCAATTTCCTGAATGCTCATTTCGGAAGACTTCAACAAGGCTTTGGCTTCCAAAACTACAAGACTATCAATCCATTCGCCTGCCGTCTTTCCACTGATTTCTTTCACTACGGTGGAGAGGTGCTTGGCGGTGAGAAACATCTTATCGGCATAATAAGACACACTTCGCTCTTCTTTATAAGACTCTGAAACGGCACGGATAAAGCGCTCGAACAAGTCTTCCTTCCTGCTTTTGGGAATGCGTTCCTGAACGACATGTCCTTGATAAATGTTATATATCTCATAAAAAAGGGCCAACAGCAGCCCCTGAGTGATTTCCTTACGAAAAGGGTTGTCTTTCAGCTTCACCTTGCTCCAAAGAAAAGAGTGATACTCCTGAAATGATTGGGATTCCTCCGGAGTGATGTGGACAAAAGGCCGTTCCTTAATCATAAAGAACATAGGGAAAAGCTGCTGCATGGTAGGTATCACCATATCCATAAAGTCCTTTGAAACAGCAATGAAAAGTCCGGAAAAATCTTCGGAGCGTTCCCGTTGCAGAACAATCTGGTCGGGAAGAATAATGCCCAACATACCTTCCCGCATTTCACATTGCTGCAGGTTGAGTTCCAGTTTGCACCACCCTTTCAAACAGACAGTCAGGCAAGCAGCATTCAAACGGGTGGGATAAGAGCTCAAAGGCATATCCTTGATGTCATTAAAAATAGCAAAATCATTGCCGATGAAATCAATCATCGGCAAATGATGTATCTGGGAAATGTCTACATTCCGTATTCTCTTAGTATCCATGGTTTTTGTGCTTTGGCGACAAATGTAGGACTATTTTGCGGAATTTAGCTCTAAAAATTCTTAAATGGAAACTTTTAGTTCATTATCTTGAAACCGATAAAAAAGGTTCTCGGCTGCGTCGGTCCGTAGAAATAACCCGCATCGCGGAATTCCCCTTTATCCAGGTCTTTCTGGAAACTGTTAAAGATATTCTGTACACCCGTATTCAACTGAAGCTTGATATGGTCGTGAAGCACAAACGTATAGTTCAACTTCACATTCAGATCCAGAAATTGGGGAGTATGCTCCATGCGGTCTGAAGTGATATTACAGAAGGCACCCTCGGGAGCATCTTCCGGTGCGTAGTGCGGAACAATCATCTTTCCCGTATAAGTGCCGGAAAGAGAGAAATCAAAATTCTTTACCGGTGCGGAAGAGAAAGTGAAGTACCCGTAATAATCCGGTGTACGGGGCATGCGCTTAGTGGTAAGGTCTTTTCCGTCCACCTTTGTCCAAGCTTCCTCATGGGTATAGCGGCTGCGCTGTGCCGTAAATCCGAGTTGGAACTGCGCCTCCTTACCATGGGCAATCCTCGCATCCAGATTGGCACCATATACACGTGCACCGTTTCCGTTGCGGCGCTCCTTAATAACATCCCCTACTTCGTTCTTGCCGATATCTTCGAGCACAAAGACATGGCGCAGGTCTGTATAGAAACCTTCCACCAGAATGTTTGCCTGCCAGTGCCCCAAATGGGCAGTCCAGTCTACCGAACCGCTGTAACTGTTGGAACGCTCTTCACGCAGATTGTCGGACAGTTTGATTTGGACACCCTTACCGCCTACTGCCGTTACGTGCAAGTCCTCATCGTATGCCTGCGGAGCACGGAAACCGGTAGAATAAGTCAAGCGTGCCTGAAAATCATCTGTCGGCTTGTAGAGCAGGTTGACGCGAGGACTGAAAATAAGCTTGTCAATCAGGTTGTGCTTGTCCAGACGGGCGCCGACCAACATGGTCAGTACATTCATTTTCCACTCATTCTGCACGAAAGCACTGGCAATGCGGACATCCTGCTCCATGTCACGATGATAGCCGGTCATAATGTCATGCAGGGAGTTGTTCTGATATTCCAGTCCGCCGGTGAAGGTAGCGGGAGCAAAGAAACAGTTGTCCATATTGCCTACATACATGCCACCGGCAACCCAAGTCAAGTCTTTCGTCTTGCCGTAGGCATTCATGTCCTTTTGGGCACCATAGTAACTGTTGCGATCGGTGTGCTGGATGGAGGTGTAAGCTGAAATCTTATGCTTGTACTCTTTCCAGAATAAATCGTAGCTCACGCCTCCGCTATTGATGATATGCTTGGTCTGCTCGGTAATGTCCGTCTCATGCGGCTGCAAATCAAATTTATTACCTCCGCGACGAAGTTCGTTAGTAGTATGGTATTCCAGATTGATGCGGCTGAAATGCGTAGGACGGTAATAGGCACGGAAACCGAAGGTATTCATGTTCAGCTTGCCCAGCTCGGAAAAGCCATCGCCATCGCGGTCGTAGGGGTTACGGTTGCGGTAACTCTCATAAAGGGCAATGCCGTAGGAGTTATCTTTGGCAACCAGCGATACATTGCCACCCATATATTGCTCCCAGGACTTGCCGTCCATATTGGAGAACATACTCGATACCTGGAAGGAATTGTTGATGGGATCTTTGGTTATGATGTTGATGGTGCCTCCCACAGCATTAGCTCCAAACAAGGCAGAGCCTCCGCCACGCACCACTTCTACCCGTTCAATCATGTTCACGGGGATTTGCTCCAATCCGTACACACCGCTCAATGCACTGATGATGGGACGGCTGTTTATCAATATCTGCGAATACGGACCTTCCAAGCCATTGATGCGCACCTGGGGGAAACCACAGTTCTGGCAGTTGTTCTCCACACGCAAGCCCGACTGGTAGTTCAGTGTCTTGGCAAGGTCGGTGGAGTTGACCATCTCGAACAATTTGGTACTCATCACATTCACGACTACCGGAGCTGCCTTGCGGCTTACCTCGTTGCGGTTGGCAGATACCACCACTTCATCGGTCATAAAACTCTCCTCTTCCATCGGGAAATGTATGACGGCAGTAAAGTCCTTGCTCACCGTCACTTCCTTCTCTTGGGTCTTATAGCCCACGGCAGACACACGGAGCTTGTATTTTCCCGCCGGAAGCTTGCGGAACTCAAATTGTCCTTCTTCATTGGAAACCGTTCCCTGACCGCTGCCGATAATCAAAACCGTGGCATACGGTATATTTTCCTCCGTACCTTTCACTATCACATGGCCGGAAATCATATTGCCTTCCTTTATAGGATTTACGGCAAAAGCTACGCTGGCACTTACCACTGCAAGTACCAACGCCAAAATGTATTGTTTCATCAAATTAGCGCTCTAAATAAAAAAATAATTCAAGTCTGAAAAAAGATAATAATCCGACATACCGCACTTCTTTCACTGAAATACCGGACATTCGAGACTAAAACACCTGGTATCTACATGCAAAAAATCCAGGCGTTTTTAAACCTAATGACTATGAAAAAAGAGCGGGAGGAGCGCGAAGGGAAAGAGTACGTATAACTTCCCCCTTTACAGTAGGCGTTGCCGGTTTGGCTCTGAGCATGGACAGCAAAGGACGCATCGGGTGCTGAACCTCATACACATCCACCCCGGAAGAGTGGAATACCGACAGATGCCCGATAACCAGAAGGGAAGTCTGAGAGTGAGAGTGTGTGCCATGAAAAGGGTGCGAGTGCGTTATCATCACCCCATTCACATAATGGACGTGAGTGAACGCAGTGATACTTGCCTGGTACATGATAAACAGTACCAGCAAGCTCAATGCACCTATAATTTTTTTCTTCTGCTTCACGTCCAAAAACTTATACTATAGATTTTGAGCCGCAAAGATAGTGAATTATTCTTTAACTTTGCCAAACAAGAACTCATAATCACGCTTGGAAGCCGGAGCCGCCCACTCTTCGGGAATAAACTTCCACTGATTCAGCGCACGCGGTTCAATCACCTTCTTCTGCTCAATGTACTGCATCAGATAATAGCGTAAGTCCTTATCCGTAGAGTGGATGATGCGCTCCTTCAATTCATCCTGCGAGATGCCGGCCCCCTTTGTCAGCAATTCGCCGCCACCGTTTCCGCGATAAGAATTCACCGCTACCTTATACATTTTATCCATATCGAACGGAGTACCGTCTGCCATACTGAGAATGGCTACCTTCTCGCCATCCGGCTTGGTCACATCCACCGTGTAGATAATACCCGCCGCAGAATCGAAGTTGAAGCTGAAATTCTTGAATGAGGCCCTATCCGTAGCACCTTCGCGGCGCTTCTCACGGAAGAGAAGGATATGGTCGTCCGGAGACTTCATCCGATTGGTCCACAAATCATACGACATCTCCAAGGCATCGCGTATCTCCTTTCCCGTCAGACGCATGGTGTAAAGCATATTTTCATACTTATACAGATTGAACATATCGTTCACAAAAATGTCTCCTTTACGGATTTCCGTATCATAGGACAAAGGAGCCGCAAAAGAAATATCCGCTCCGCTGATTGCCAACTGCAACTCATGAATAAGGTCTATAAAAGCGGAAGAACCGAAATAGGCAGGACGTGTGGAGATGGTCTCGGTAAAAGAACCTATTTTCTTGGAAACAAAATTCTGCACAGCTGCATATTCGGGGGCAAAGCGCTGCATGAACTCTTCGCTGACACCGTAGTCTTTCGTATCGGACAGTATGCCGTCTATCTTCTTGCCAACAACCTTGCCGTCACGCAATTTCAAGGTTATATCCACATTACTTACAACGACACCGTTGCTGGCAGGGTCCATCACCAGTACCGAGTCACCAACTATGTTGCACACCCTCTTGCATTCGCGAGCATGGTCATGGCCCATCAGGACAATATCGAATCCCGGCACATTGCATGCCACTTCCACCGAAGCGTTTTCGCGATACTTGCCTCCCATCAGCTGGGCATCCTGACCGGCATGGAACATACCGATAACCAAATCCGGCTTTTCCTGCTCACGGATAATCTTCATCCATTTGCGGGCAGTCTCCTCCATATCGTCGAAACGCAACCCTTTCCACAGATTCTCTGAAAGCCATACGGGAATGGCAGGAGTTATCATACCGAGAACCACAATTTTCACTCCGTCACGTTCCAGCACCTCATAGGGTTTGAAATGGGTTTCTCCGGTAGCAATATCCACAATATTGGCACCCAATATCGGAAAACGGCAATCACCTGCCCAACGGTCGAAAACGGCACGACCGGTCTCTACATCATGGTTACCCATATTACCGGCATCATACCCCATGAAATTCATCATCTCTGCAGTCAGATGGGGAGCAACAGTATCTATGTAATTATAGTAGTAGGCAGTGGGCTGTCCCTGCAGAATGTCGCCATTGTCCAAGAGAATCAGGTTTTCGCCATAAGTCTCACGCTCTTTTTGCACCAAAGCATGCACGCGTGCCAGACTGCCGGTTGCCTCCCGGTGGCGTATAAAGTCGTAGGGATAGTAGTTTCCGTGTATATCACTGGTCTGTACGACTTTCAGTTTCACCTCTCTTTCCTGCGCAGGCAGTATGCTTGTCAGGACAAAAATCCAGATAAAAAAACAACTAAATCTTTTCATTATATTTCCTTATTTCTTGTCAGTCCTTATAAATTCATGGGATGGGTAAATACAAACCGCGCTCCATCCGTATAGGCAGGATCTATCCAAATTTCACCGCCCCACTTCTCAACGGTCAGCTTACAGATGGACAAGCCCAAGCCGGTTCCCTGCACATATTCGTTCAGCTTCTCGAAACGTTCGAACACCCGTTTCTGTTTGTCCAAAGGAATGCCGCAACCGGTGTCAGTCACCGAAAATACTGCTACATTCCCTGCTGTATCCAGTTCCAGCTTCAAGGTTATCGTACCTTCCTTTGTAAACTTGTCCGCATTGGAAAGCAGATTTATCACAACCTGCTGTAAACGCTGCACGTCCGTCCGCATCTCCACCACCTCACGTTCACACTCAAATAGGAATTGATTGGTCGACCTACGTGCCTGGGCCACGGAAGCTACTACCTGCTGGCATATCTGCACTACATTGCAGCTCTCCAAAGAAAGGATGACGCGGTCGGCCTCCAAACGGGACACATCCAATATGTCATTAATCAGCCGAAGCAGCAAATCAGAGTTGGTCCTGATAATTTCAAAATAGCCACGCTGTTCTTCTTCCGAGGCTCCTCCGGCAGACAGCACGTCCGAGAAGCCCACAATCGCATTCAATGGCGTACGGATTTCGTGGCTCATATTGGCAAGGAAAGCACTCTTCAGGCGGCTGGATTCTTCAGCACGGTCCTTTGCCTCTCGCAAAGCACCTTCGGATACCTCCAGTTCATCCTTCAACTTCTTTGTATGATAATAAAAATAAAGGGAAACGAACAAACCGCCCAACAGCACCAATAGCACAGCACAGACAGACCAGATATGATACTTGTACTGTTCATAGAAAGAAGGGGTTACATTCAGCATCTTTACCGGTTCCGGAAGGTTGGCAATATTCAGTTCCTTTTCCTTCACGAGCTTGCCGTCCAGTATGGTCTCATTCGGAATGACTTCCATATGAGTATTCCCATCCTGTGGGTCAGTCAGCAGACGATAAGATTGCCTTGCCATCTCCTTGCCCAAAGCACGGTAGGCAGGAACGATGCCTGCCACAGCCCAGTATCCCAAACCTGCAGAACTCAAAGAGAATGTGGGCAAGGCTGGAGCAGCTTCCATCATGGCATAAGTAGCATTACGCATAAAATAGCCATCATTCATATCCACGCGCCACGTCCCCATTAATACTGCCGTATGTTCCGGCAGTTCATGCAACCTATCACAAATAGTATATATTGTATTGACACGTCCGTCAAGCAGTATCAGATCCAATTCGGGAAATTTCTTCATTTCCTTCACTACATAGGCTTGCATAGCAACACCACCATAACTGTTGTCTGATATAAAAGCGATATTCTCGGTGTCAGGATACATCTGCTTTACCATGTTGATATTCGCCTCCACATCATACTCATAAACGAAACCGGCCTTGATAGGCGAATCCGGAAAATCCGTGAAAAAATCTACGGATTCAGGCATCCAAGTTTTCAAATCGATGGTATCTCCCGGCAACAATATGGCGTTCCGGCTGGATAGCGCACTCACTACCGGAGTATTGCCGCGTACAGAGTCTTCCAAAGAAAGGTAGGCAGCCCAAGCTTCCTGCCCAATAAGAACAATCAATGCCGGACTTTTATCATTCTGGTATTTGGATAATAGCCCTGCCATTCTCTTTTCCCAAAAAGGAGCTTCGGAAAAACTTTTGCAATTCATGTTTTCCAATGCAACGGTATTTGTCCCTCCTAAACGTTGGAATTCCTCCATAAAGTCAGAGATATTGCTGGAAGTCCGACCGGCATCCGGATTATAGGAGCTGATAATCAATACCGGATGCTCTCCCGTAATTGAGAAAACAGGCAAAAGGCAGCAGAAAAGCGCTACCACGCATGGTAATATTGTACGATATATGTGTTTCAATTGATTGATTCGTTTAATTGCTCCATAGCTTTGACAAATATAGATAAAAGTTGGAATCTAAAGGAAAAACAACAATTGTTTTTTGTACTTTTGATCCCTATTTATAAAATGAGATACAAAATGATACAAGATTTTCATCGAATGATATCTGCCGTTCTCGGCATATCAGAAAAACAAATAAGACAGACCCTCGGCTTGCTGGAAAACGGAGCGACAATCCCTTTCATCAGCCGCTACCGAAAGGAAGTGACGGGAGGACTGGACGAAGTGCAGATTGAATCCATAAAGACCCACTACGAAAAGCTGAGCGAAACCGCCAAACGTAAAGAAACCATCCTCAGCACCATTCAAGAACAAGGCAAACTGACTGCCGAACTTCAGAAGCGTATCGAGGAGACCTGGGAGAACACCCTACTGGAGGACATCTACCTTCCCTACAAACCCAAACGGAAAACACGTGCCGAAGCAGCCCGCCAAAAAGGACTGGAACCCCTCGCCACCCTGCTGATGCTGCAACGTGAGCCCCATCCGGAGGAACGCGCCGCCGGTTATGTGAAAGGAGACGTGAAGAACGTGGAAGATGCACTGAAAGGTGCCCGTGACATCATAGCCGAGCATGTAAGTGAAGATGAACGGGCTAGAAACAGCGTCCGGAGTTCCTTTGTCCGCCAAGGCACACTGACCGCCAAGGTGGTGAAAGGCAAAGAAGAAGAAGCGGCCAAATATCGCGACTATTTCGACTACTCCGAATCCTTGCGGCGATGCAGTTCCCACCGTCTGCTCGCCATCCGGCGCGCTGAAGCGGAAGGTTTGCTGAAAGTCAGCATCAGCCCCAATGACGAAGAGTGTGCAGAGCGCCTAGAACGGCAGTTCGTACGGAGCAACAACGCCTGTGGACAGCAAGTAGCAGAAGCTGTACAAGATGCTTACAAACGCCTGTTAAAACCGTCCATAGAAACGGAATTCGCGACCCAAAGCAAGGAGCGCGCCGACGAGGAAGCCATCAAAGTGTTTGCGGAAAATCTTCGTCAATTGCTACTGGCCTCACCATTGGGGCAAAAGCGTGTGATGGGTATAGACCCTGGATTTCGTACTGGTTGTAAAGTTGTGTGCCTCGATGCACAAGGAAATCTACTCCATAATGAGAACATCTACCCCCACCCTCCAGTCAGCAAGCAGAAGGAGGCATTCGCCAAACTGCAAATGATGATGGAATCCTATAAAATAGATGCCGTAGCCATAGGTAACGGAACTGCCAGCCGCGAGACGGAAGAGTTCTTGAAGCATCAGCGCTTCAACCGCGATGTGCAGATATTTATCGTCAGCGAGCAGGGAGCTTCCATCTATTCGGCCTCTAAAATTGCACGGGACGAGTTTCCCGACTACGACGTCACCGTGCGTGGTGCCGTGTCCATAGGCAGACGACTGATGGACCCACTGGCAGAGTTGGTAAAGATTGACCCGAAATCTATTGGTGTGGGGCAATACCAGCATGACGTGGACCAGACAAAACTGAAAAAGTCGCTGGACCAAACTGTAGAGAACTGCGTAAACCTGGTAGGTGTCAACCTAAACACCGCAAGCAGCCACCTGCTGACCTATATCTCGGGATTGGGTCCTCAACTGGCACAGAACATTGTGAACTATCGCGCCGAAAACGGTGCCTTCACCTCCCGTAAAGAATTGATGAAAGTGCCGCGCATGGGCGCCAAGGCATTTGAGCAATGTGCCGGCTTCCTACGCATTCCGCAGGCAAAGAACCCGCTGGACAACACTGCCGTGCACCCGGAAAGCTATTGCATCGTAGAACAGATGGCAAAGGACTTGGATTGCAGCGTAGCCGAACTGATAGCCAGCCGGGAGCTGCGTCTGAAGATTAATCCGGAACGCTACCTCTCCCCCACCGTGGGCATGCCGACACTGAAAGACATCCTGCAAGAGCTGGACAAGCCCGGACGTGACCCGCGCGGACCGATAAAGATATTTGAATTTGATAAGAACGTGCGCACCATCAACGACCTGCGCGAAGGCATGGAACTGCCCGGCATCGTAGGAAACATCACCAACTTCGGCGCATTTGTCGATATAGGCATCAAGGAAAACGGACTGGTACACCTCTCCCAACTCGCCGACAGATTCATATCAGACCCTAATGAAGTAGTGTCCATTCACCAGCATATACGCGTAAAGGTACTCAGCATAGATATGGACCGGAAACGCATACAGCTGACAATGAAAGGAGTGGAACAGAATTAGGGATTAAGGATTAGGGATTAATGGTTAATGGTTTCCGTATTAATCCTTAATCTCTAATCCCTTATAATAGTGTCTTAAGATAATTACTGTACCAAGCACTAAAAGTAGTGAACACAGAATGGAGCCTTCGAACCCGAAGGTTCCTCCATTTATCAAATTTTCTTCCGGAAAGTGAAGAATCAGCAGATTCTCATTGCTGAATTCATTTCCACTGACTTTATATCCCAAAACGGAACCTTGAATCCAGTTCCAGAACCAATGCAAGGCAATGGGGAAACAGAGGTTACGCGTATATATATAGGAAGCCCCCAAGAAACAACCTGCCAGCATGATATTCAGAAACGGGACAAAGGCAAAGTTAGGATTGAAAAGGTGCATCAACGAAAATAACACCGCAGAGATAAACAATGCCACAAACTTATTGATGCCTCCATCCAGCATACGCCCTAAAATAAAACCGCGTCCGATAACTTCTTCCGTAAGCGCCACAAAAAAATAAAGCAAAAGACTGACCAGCAGAGATATGGGAGAAAACAAGAACCCTACCACCTCCACTGCCCCTAACAGCAAAGACAAGCCAAAACCGACTACATACAAGAACACGACAAACAAAGCTCCTCTCAGCAGGCTCCTGCCCCATCCCTTCAAAGACAAGCCCAAACCCGAAAAAGGAAGCTTCCTAAAGCCCAACACCATACAAGCGGCAATCAGCCCACTGACCAGCATCAAGACTTCATTCAGCATCTGAAAGTAAATGTTTGTTTCACCAACTTCCGTCTTCAACTCCGGAAAAACTAATGCAAAAGGTATGGCAAACAAAAACAGAAAAATCATTGAAAGTACAGCAAACAGTACTATATCAACGAATGCCAACCAAATACTTTTTGCTTTACTTGCTGTAACAAGCCCTTCCTTTACCGTCTCTTCTGTCTCCATTTGTATCTCAATATTGATTAATATCCGACAAAAATAATAATAAAAAGAAAAAACCTCATGTATTCCTGCCGTTTTCTTCCTATATTTGAAAAATCAATCTAGAATCAATAAACATGAAACTAAGAAAAATACTTTTAGCCATTGCCGGACTGGCGTTAATGCTGAATGCCTCGGCACAAAAATCCAAAAGATACTACGTAGCCAAACCCGGTACCTTGGTGGAGCTGATGACTGAAGCGGAAGCTAATGAAATTACCCAACTAACCCTGCAGGGCAAACTGAATGCCATAGACTTCAGGCATCTAAGAGATGAATTCAAGAATCTGCAGCAGTTGGACATCTCGAACGCATCTATCAGCACGTATGCAGGCAAGAACGGAACTTATCCAAACCGTTTTTACGTATATCCTGCCAATTGCATTCCGGCATATGCCTTCTGCAAGCAAATGGACGACAGTACCTTCATTGGCAAGGAGACACTGACTAGGGTTATCCTTTCCGACAAGACCAAGAACATCGAAGATGCTGCCTTTAAGGGATGCAAAAATCTCAAGATATGCCAGATACGGAAGAAAACGGCTCCCAATCTGTTGTCCGAAGCATTGGCTGATAGCGTTACAGCCATATTTGTTCCATTGGGATGCAGTGACTCCTACCGTACCAAAAAGAAATGGGAGACCTTTGCATTCATTGAAGGAGAACCACTGACAGTAAATGTGCAGATTGGTAAAATGGGCAGCCTTGCCAGCGAACTGCTAAGAGCCGGATTTCAGCCCAAAGACGTTAACTTTCTGACCGTTGAAGGTAAAATGGACGAAGCCGACTTCACATTGATACGCGACTATATGCCCAATCTGGTTTCCATCGACATGACCAACAGTAATGCCACTGCAATTCCCGACTATACTTTCACCCAAAAGAAGTATCTGCTGAACGTACGGCTCCCGCAAGAGCTTAGAAGCATCGGACAGCGTGCATTCAGTGGCTGCGGTCGTTTGTGCGGCACGCTGGTGCTTCCTGCTAGTGTAACCGCCATTGAGTACGGAGCATTTATGGGATGCGACAACCTGCGCTATGTGCTTGCCACGGGGAATAAGATTACCACGCTGGGCGACAACCTTTTCGGCGAAAGCCAAGGCAAAATTATATATAAGGAGAAACAATAACCCAGACTATTCCCCGCCTTAATAAGAACAAAGAGACTCTTTTAATAGCAAAAGAAGGTGTGTCAGAATGATAGCTAAAAATCATTCTGACACACCTTCTTCTTTTTTTCAATATCGCACAAGCCTTTATTAAACAAAAAAGATATGAAAGAAGAATCGTTCCATCATGGCAGAAATATTGTTCCACCGTGGTGAAAAAATCGTTCCACCATGGTGGAACGATTTTTTCCTCATGATGGAACGATTTAAAATATGCTTATTTAGTCCTTAGCTTCCGTTATCACTTTGTTGCGTACATACGTGCACGCAACTCCTTGATGTGGTCTGAAGTGATGTATTCGTCATACTCCATCATCTTGTCGATAATACCGTTCGGAGTCAATTCGATAATACGGTTGGCAACCGTCTGAATGAACTCGTGGTCGTGGGATGAGAAAAGGATATTGCCCTTATAGGTCTTTAGATTATTGTTGAATGCCTGGATAGACTCCAAGTCGAGGTGATTGGTAGGTGTATCCAGAATCAAGCAATTGGCATTGCGCAGCTGCATACGTGCAATCATGCAACGCATCTTCTCACCTCCCGACAATACGCTTGCTTTCTTCAGCACCTCCTCACCGGAGAACAGCATACGTCCCAGAAAACTCTTCATGTAGACTTCATTGCCTTCGCCGAACTGGCTCAACCAGTCCACCAGATTCAGGTCTGTATTAAAGAATGCAGTATTGTCCAGCGGCAGGTAAGCGGTGGTGATAGTCACACCCCAGTTGAAGGTACCCGCATCCGGTTTCATATTCTCGTTGATAATCTCGAACAGGGCGGTCATGGCACGCGGGTCGTGCGAAAGGAATACAATCTTGTCTCCCTTCTCTACATTGAAGTTGACGTCGCGGAACAGCACCGTACCATCTTCCAGCGTTTTCGTCAAACCGGAAACTTCCAGAATCTGATTACCCGGTTCGCGTTCGGGCGTAAAGATAATGCCCGGATACTTACGTGATGACGGCTTGATTTCTTCTACATTCAGTTTCTCCAACATCTTCTTGCGGCTGGTAGTCTGCTTGCTCTTTGCCACATTGGCACTGAATCGGCGGATAAACTCTTCCAGCTCTTTCTTCTTCTCCTCGGCCTTTGCCTTCTGGTTCTGCTGCTGACGGAGCGCCAGCTGGCTGGACTCGTACCAGAAGCTATAGTTACCGGCAAAGAGGTTAATCTTTCCGTAGTCGATGTCCACCGTATGCGTACAAACGGAGTCGAGGAAGTGACGGTCGTGGCTTACCACCAGCACCGTATGCTCAAAGTTGGAGAGGTACTCTTCCAGCCAAGTCACGGTCTCCATATCCAAGTCATTGGTAGGCTCGTCCAGCAGCAAGTTATCAGGATTTCCATAGAGAGCTTGCGCCAGCATGACACGCACCTTTTCCTTGTTGTTCAACTCACCCATCAACAGATAATGCTTGTCTTCCTTGATACCCAAACCACTCAACAAGGCGGCAGCATCGCTTTCGGCATTCCAGCCGTCCAGCTCGGCAAATTTCTCTTCCAATTCGGAAACCTTCAGTCCATCCTCGTCTGTGAAATCCTCTTTGGCATACAGCACTTCACGCTGCTTCATGATGTCCCACAACACCGTGTGTCCCATCATCACCGTGTCCATCACCGTAAAAGCATCCCACTTAAAGTGGTCCTGACTCAAAACGGAAAGACGCTCTCCCGGAGCCAGCATGATGGAACCCGTCGTAGGGTCCAGCTCCCCGGAAATCGTTTTCAGGAAAGTAGATTTTCCGGCACCGTTGGCACCGATGATACCGTAACAGTTACCACTTGTAAACTTCAGGTTTACGTCATTGAACAACACTCTTTTACCAAACTGTACTGAGACATTAGAGACTGTAATCATCTTTATATTTACGATTTATTTATTTACAATTTACTATTTAATACCTATTAGTCTGCGAATTGCGAGTGCAAAGATAGTTATTTTTCCATGAATAGACACAGAGAAGCGCTGTCAATCTGACATAAAAGTATTACCTTTGCAGCGTTTTCGGCAAAAACATCCGTTTTGGCAAAGTTTTTGCTGGAGCACTGATATCGTATTAACTTAAACCCTTAACAGCAATGAAAGCAAAATCATTTTACAAGAATAATAAGCATAACAATATGAATCCGAAAGAAAAAGAAAACAACCAGGAAGAGGAGCTGAAAACTCAAGCTACTCCTAACGAATGTGACGAAGAAACCGTAGGACAAGAAGCTTCACAAGAAAACGAAGCTCCCCTGACAGAAGAAGAAAAGCTCGCCCAGGAACTGGAAAAGGCCAATGAACAGATTGAAGAGCAGAAAGACAAATATCTGCGCTTGTCTGCCGAGTTTGACAATTACCGCAAACGTACCATGAAGGAGAAGGCAGAACTCATCCTGAACGGTGGTGAAAAGAGTATCAGCAGTATCCTACCCATTGTGGATGACTTTGAACGCGCCCTCAAAAACATGGAGACAGCTACCGATGTAGCTGCCGTAAAAGAAGGCGTTGAACTTATCTACAACAAATTCATGTCTGTATTGGGACAAAACGGCGTTAAGGTGATAGAGACAAAGGAACAACCGCTCGACACAGACTATCACGAAGCCATCGCCGTGATTCCGGCACCCAATGAAGCACTGAAAGGCAAAATTCTGGACTGCGTACAAACCGGTTACATCCTAAACGACAAAGTGATCCGTCATGCCAAAGTGGTAGTCGGAGAATAACATAAAACTGTATGGAAAAAAGAGATTACTACGAAGTATTGGAAGTCGAAAAGACAGCAACGGTAGAAGAAATAAAGAAAGCCTATCGCAAAAAAGCCATCCAATATCATCCGGACAAGAATCCGGGCGACAAAACAGCCGAAGAGAAATTCAAGGAAGCGGCAGAGGCATACGACGTACTAAGCAATCCGGACAAACGTGCCCGCTACGATCAGTTTGGTCATGCCGGACTGGGTGGTGCTGCCGGTAATGGTGGTCCGTTCGGCGGCTTCAGTGGAGGCATGTCCATGGACGACATCTTCTCCATGTTCGGTGATATCTTTGGTGGACACAGTGGAGGAGGTTTTGGCGGTTTTGGAGGTTTCGGCGGAAGTGGCGGCACACAACAACGCCGTTACCGTGGTTCGGACTTGCGCGTCAAGGTAAAACTGAACCTCAAGGAGATCTCTACCGGTGTGGAAAAGAAATTCAAGCTGAAGAAATACGTGCCTTGTACCCACTGTCATGGCACGGGAGCCGAAGGCGACGGCGGCGCCGAAACCTGCCCGACCTGTAACGGTAGCGGCACGGTAATCCGTAACCAGCAAACCATACTCGGCACCATGCAAACAAGAACCACTTGCCCAACTTGTGGCGGTGAAGGCAAAATCATCAAAAACAAGTGTAAGGAATGTGCCGGTGAAGGTATTGTATATGGTGAAGAAGTAGTAACCGTAAAAATCCCGAAAGGTGTCGCAGAAGGTATGCAGCTCTCTATGGGAGGAAAAGGAAATGCAGGCAAGCACAACGGTATGCCGGGAGACCTGCTGATTCTTGTAGAAGAAGAACAAGACCCGAACCTGATACGCGACGAAAATGACTTGATTTACAACCTGCTCCTCAGCTTCCCGACAGCAGCCTTGGGTGGTGCGGTAGAAATTCCCACGATTGATGGAAAGGTGAAAGTAAAAATTGACTCAGGTACGCAACCGGGAAAAGTACTCCGCCTGCGCGGCAAAGGTTTGCCCAACGTGAATGGATACGGCACGGGAGATTTGCTGGTAAATGTCAGCGTATATGTACCCGAAACGCTGAGTAAGGATGAGAAGAAAGCATTGGAGGAAATGGAAGAATCTGATAACTTCAAGCCAAACACTTCGATTAAGGAGAAAATATTCAAGAAGTTCAAGAGCCTGTTTGACTAATAACATGGTACATAAAGAAGCCTCCCGATATACAATAAAATATCGGGAGGCTTCTTTGTTTTATCAAAAAAATATTAAAGTTCCAACATCCGCTTCATAAAAGCCTTTATTCCCTCCACATCAGAAGTCTGAGGAGCCCATGAAGCCAAATCCTCTGAGGGTAGAGGCTGATATGAGCCTTTTTTAATTTCAAAAATAACGGTGCCTGACTCCAAGGCAATAATACTATGCCACGTATTAGAAGGAATCTCCAGACCATATTTACCTTCCGAAGGATTGAGGCATACCTTATCTGTTACATTACCGGCATCATCATAAAAAAATACCAGCAGACTTCCACGCAAAACCAGATAAGTTTCTTCCTTATCTGTATGACGGTGAGGAGGAAGATAAGTTCCTGGTTCCAAAGCATTCAGCAACCGATGAATAGGGGCATCCATAGACGCATGAAAATTATAATTCATACGTAAACGGGAATTCTCCTTGGCTTGTGAAGTAACGGTATCCAGCAGCTCTTCTGTTATCAGCTTCATCATAACCTCAGCAATTGAGCAAACTTGGCAGGAAGTTCTGCTTTACCCGCTTCAATAGACAAACTTTTTCCTTCTTTATCTAGTAATATAGCAGCCTTCTGCGAGGAAGCCAATGAGGCAACTTCCGCCACATTACCAGCAACAAACAAGCATCCGGAGAAAAGAGGGGTAATCACCTTCCGGGTATGCCCTTTCCATTTTACAAACACAGCCTGCATCGGGCAATATGTAGTATATCCCGCAGCATTCAAACGCTGCATCAACTTATGTTCAGACTTGGGTGCTGTGTACAATGCATGCCAGCACATCATATCATTATCCGTCATCATATTGTTTGCTTTTTCCATCCCTTTAATAAATCTTTTACAAATAATATCCATCCCACACTGCCGACACCTGCCAAGAACATGAAGCCGATCAAAATCATCAATTTATTGGGCTTTGCAGGCTTCAAAGGTACCGTAGCCGGCTGGACAACCGTATATACCGGGGTAATCTCCTGCACCTTAGCTCTTGCCATCTGCAATTGTTGAGACACTTGTGTATATACTTGATAGGCTAAATTCATTTCATTCTGTAAACGCTCTTGCTCTGCGCGATAACTCAGTAATATTATATTCTGGTTTGCATCTACAAAATTTGCGTATTTCTTCTGGGCATCCTCATAACTGGCCTTTGCTTCTCCATAAAGTTTTTCGGTAAATGCCAAATCATGACGAGCCTTATTAGTCCGATAATCTGTGATGTAGTTCTGCAGGCAATGCATCACGGTATCCGTCAGCGAAGCAGATATCAAAGGATCCTGCATAGTAACAGACAAGGTTGTCACACCTGTCTTTTTGTCTACGGAAACAGAGATACGTTTACTTAAAGCATCTGCAATGGCAGACTCATCTCTAGTAAGACGAAAAGGATCCAGCTTTGCGTCCCCCTCTTCCGGTTCATCCTTAAACAAAGACAATGTCCATCCTAACACCTTAAAAGGAGCGGAGAAAATTGCACTCCACCAAGGAGAACGCTGTTCTTCTTTCAAATAAGCATATAAAGTCGTGTCTACTTTTGCTTTCTGATCCTTGACTTTAACATCGAACAGTTCAATCAGAAAAGGAGTAGAACTTACAATATCAGGATAAAGTTCGGGTGACAAAGCATCCTCACCAGAAGAAGTGCCCAAATTGATACCCGCCATGGCTGCAAGGGCTCCCATACTTCCACCACCAGATTTACCACCACTCTCCGGAGCCAATGTCACACTTGTAGAGTACTCCTTAGGAATACTAAATGCAACAACCAGTCCTACAAGAGCAGCGATACCACACGCCTTAAAAACCAATTTGCGACTAGCCCATACTTTCTGGGCCAGTTCTATCAAATCTATTTCTTGTTCCTCAGGTTGTGGAGAGGTTATGTTTTGTATTCTTTCTTCGCTCATAATTCAAATTACTTAAAGAGATTAACCATAGTCGCAATCATCGCTGCAATAGAAGCTGTCGTACTTCCCATTCCCAGAATTTCAGCAGTAGTCATCTTCTTTTTCTGTTCTTTACTTGGAACAATTATTTCACAACCAGGTTCAATGGCTTTCTTGTTCCCTGCTTTTAAACGAGAAACTGTACCATTCATGTATATTACATAGACCTTACGTTTCTTGGCATCATTACCAAAACCACCAGCTTGATTGATGTAATATTTCAAGCTTTCACCCTTTTTATATAAAACTGTATTCGGATACATTACAGCACCGTTGATTTTCACTGTACTTACGTACTCCGGAACAAATAACACATCTCCCTCACGAAGCACCATATCAGCATCTGAACCGGGATTCTTCAAAGCCTCTCCCAGATTTATACCTACAGAATAGGTATCAGACAAATCCAATTTTTTTACAGATATGGAATCTCCACCTCCCGCTTGCGCCATACGCAGGGCATCTTCTTTACGGCGAAATTCTTCTTCGGTCATCCTACGAATAAGACGCGCTCCTTTTACATAAGCATCGGGAGTCACTCCACCAGCCTTAGCTATCAAGTCACTCAAACGTTCATTTTTTTTCGATAGTGCATAATTACCGCTAAAAAGAACTTCTCCTCCCACCATAACATTCTGTTGTTTAAAATAAGACGGACTCTTACGAATATAAACTTCATCAAAAGGTTCAAGATGGAAATCCTGGCTTCCTTCTCCCACCAATAAGCCATCTTTCAAATCAAAAGAGAAATTCTGGCCTACTGTAGTACTGAAAGATGTACTCTTCGTATCTTTCATACGCCGTGCCACTTCAACTTTCGTCGTAGCCGCTGCCTCCAACAAGCCACCAGCCTGCAACACCAAATCCTCTACTGTCATTTTATCAGAATAGAGATATGTACCCGGATTGGCAACTTCACCATGGATGGTAAGTGTAGCTTCTTCCTTCAAATCATGAATACTTGGGATATATAAAATATCATTCTTCTGCAAAGGAATATCTGCAGCCGTCCCGTTCAGCAAACCTTTCACATCTACTTGTATAATCTCATGCGACAAGTCTTCAAGCTCACGATCGATTATAGCACGGTTTAAGAATGCATCTCCGCGAAGTCCTTCTGCTTTCTTAATCAGCTGTTTCACTGTATTCATCGTACCGTCCAACTGATACAAGCCTTCACGATATACAGCACCGCGGACTTCCACACGATTCTCAAAACGTTGTAAAACGGAATCAACCGTTATCTTATCACCGTCATCTACGCGGAATACAGAATAATCCATCTCATCCACATTATAAATTTGATGCTCACGTCCACTTTTACGGATTATACGTAATGCTTTTTTATAAGCATCACCCGTAAAACCACCTGAATACTTCAATAATGTGCCTACGGTTTCAGTGGGTTTCATTTCATAAAACATCGGACGTTTTACCTTACCCAATATCTGTACCAATGACTGGTAAGGATCCACAAGAATTACATCACCATCCTGCAGACGGATGTCATCCTTCATTTTTCCTTTCATAAGTAAATCGTAAACATCCAAATCTGCTATTGTATTTCCATTGCGAATCACTTTAATACTGCGTAAACTACCAATCGGATTCACACCACCTGCACGATATAAAGCATGGAATACGGAAGCAAATGATGAGAGGGTATAAGTTCCGGGCACCATAACTTCACCCATAACGTTTACTTGAATAGAACGTATTTCTCCTAATGTCAATTTAACTTGGGTAGAGGGAACATTTCCAGTTACTCCAGAATATATTCTGGCAAATTCTTGTTTCAAATAATTATTGGCTTCACTTACTGTTTTACCACTCAGATAAACCGGTCCTAAATTATTCACAAGAATACTTCCTTCCGGAGATATTGTTTGTCGGATTGTTGTTTCAGAAGCTCCCCACACATCAATAATCACCTCATCACCAGGTCCCAGACGATAATTCTCGGGAGTAGCAACATTCACATTAGGTTCGAAAGTCAAATTATCGTTAGTAAAAATATTATGACCATAAATTTGCGAAGTCGGATCCCCCGCCCCTTTCTCTTGAGACAAGGAACGATTATCCATCATTTGTAAAGAATCCCCTGCAACATCCGTTTGCCTGGCAGAATACGTTTCCGAAGTTGTACGCAACCCTTTGACTACGCCACTCATTTCACCACGTTGACGAGAACGTTTCTCATCTTGGGTATTGCTCTGCGGACTTCCAGATTTAGAATTTTCATACTTTTTCTGAATTCTTTCAACTTGTTCCCTTGTCACTCCCCGCCGCATTAATTCAGTAGTAATCTGCTTTTGATTTTTACCCATCTGCTGAGCGCTTTTTACATACTGAACAACCTGATCATCTGACATCTGCTGAGCAAAAGCTACTCCTGACAAAGTAAATACCAAAAAGAATAGTGTTATTAATCTACGCATAAAATATTCTGATTAATCTTTTGAGTTCTTGTAATAAATATAAATCGGGCACAAAGGTAATATATTATTTTAGATTTTTATCGGTTCGACTTAACCGATTGAAGAATAAACTTTTAGCGAATTATTTGAGAAATAGAGGTAACGATTTAGCAACTGTGCGAAATTCAGCGTTTTGCGTTGCTATACTGTCAAATAACTCTTTCATTTGCAAATATAATATCTTTTTCCGAAAGTACGAACTATCGGTGGCAATTTTATAAAATCGGCTTGCGAAAAAAGAAAATCATTCATCCCATTCATGAGGTTATGTTATGTAACAAATAGAAAAGGTGGTCAATGACCACCTTTTCTATTTGTTACGTATACCAACTATAGGAACTGTCTTTTCCATACCCGATTTAGCGGAATATTTGAATATCCCTATTTGTTTAGCACATTTACCTGAAGGTATCTTAATAACTTGGTCGTCATAGTAAGACAGTCCATCCTCATTCAAAAATAACACAGTTAATCCTGTTGGTATCAAGTATCCTTGTTTTACTTCGTTAGCTAAGGCTTCACCTGAATCCAAAACTTGAAATACCTTAAAAGAATTTTCACTTATACATTCTCCCTCTTTTTCAAATAATGTAATTCCTTTATAAGTAGAATTTCCACCAGCTATAAGCATGGAAACAACAACCACTAGAATAGCTCCAGTGACAACACCACCAATGAATATACATACTTTTTTCATAGCTGTCCTTGTCTAAATATCATCCAAATCATTTTGGATTTTGGCTTCAACATTTTGAGAATCACGATAGCGAATCATTACCATACCTTCATAAACTCCAGAAGACTTTTCAATTGAAAGTTGTATATCTCCTCCTGTCACTTCCCATGCACTACCATATACAACCGTTCCCTGATGCACTTCCGCCATTAAAGCGGTATTGGAATCTAAATGGGCAGGGTTGTTTTCTTTTGAAATTGTCGGCTTGCCATATTTACGAGTATATAAATCCTTATAATAGTCGTAAGTATTAACAAGGGTATTCCACTCCCCACTTGGGTCAAATAAAACGACAACTGCAAAAACATTTTTTCCATCGTCTGTAGCAGTTACCCCTACCGTTGCTTGACGACCTGTAAAGTCCCCTGAAAACAAAGTTATATTGTTTTCACGACCAATTGAAGTAAATCCTTTAGATTTGAGCTTTTGACAAAATTCTGTCATACTTCCCTCAATGGGAATACCCTTAAACGAAAGGTGCTCTTGTGCCATAATGTCAATGACTGCAAAGAGTACTGTTAAGGTGATTAAAATTTTCTTCATACTTATCATATTTAATTGGTTATATAGTAGTTAATAAATTAAAGTCTTCAATAGATATTTTACCTATTGAAACAAGCCATTCAAGATAAGAAATATCATCTTTAATATCGCCAAATTTTTGTCCCTTATATTTCCCAAAATCAATAATCCTTTCTGAAATAGATATATCCAAAGTTTTTTCGACATTTGGATACAATCGTTTAAGCTCTTTAAAGTCTATTTTGAAAAGCCTATCTGTCGTTTCTAACCAATAAAGATATTGATAATCCATTTTATAAATATCCCCCAAAGATTTCCCTTTATATTTCCCAAACATAAGTATCTCATCCGCTTTGTGAATAGGAAATATTTCATCAAGAGATACGCCAGGAACATCAATTAAAACCCACTCTCCACATCCGGCACAAGGGATTTCTTCATCTTTGATATTTGGATAACACTCTTTCCTATAAGTGTCATCAGGTTTACCATTCATAAAGCATTTACCATAAGCTTTTCCATATTTACCACGTGGCTTTACTGTTTCAACTAAAAAGGTTCTATCTCGATTAGGGTCAATACGCCTCTCTTCACTTGATGAGCGTGCTAAACCCAACTCACACCGTTTAACTAAAAATGGTGTTCGCTTACCTATATTGTAATAAATATTAAAAATATTATCGTGTGGGTACATATCTTATTCTCATTGTGGTGGACACTCAATTATCTTTAAATAATTTGTCAAGTTCTTTTCTTATTGCGCCTAACGCTATATTTTGGTCATGGCTTACAGTCATTCCTATTCCACTACTTTTTACTACTGCTATACGTTGATTGTTATTGTAGTCGTAAAATGTTACTGTAATATATGTATGTCCTCCATCCCATTTTTCAGAAGTAACATGGATATTAGGCGTAAGAATGCTATCAGAACACTCCAATACCTTTGAGATATTAGAGGTAGATAACACTTTTAGATTTGTTTCTGCAATTTGATTTTGAACTGCCATTATAATATCATCTAATTCTCTATCACCTGATGATTCACTACCAAAAATAACATACTTGTACTTGCTTACATCTGCATTGCTTGATAGTACAATCCTGCTTGATGCACAAGATGTCATTAATGTTATAATAATAGCGATAGGTATAATTTGTTTGATTAATTTCATATTTTTCTTTATTCCTATGGCTCATTAAGTTCCAATAAAGCCGTTAATTACACAGAAGCGTGGAACTGCAATGCCACGTCTTTGTTGAAGGTCGTAGGAAAACCCTAATGAGCAGATGTAGTAATAGCAGCCCACGCTATAGCGTGAGAACCACTATGCCATCCTTGCTCATTTTGAAAATTTCCTACGTTTTCAACAACAAGATAAGCATAACGCTTCTTTCTTTTCTAATATGTCTTGGACGGAGTTTCCCCAATCCAAACACAAAAGTAATGAAAAGTTGTGATAATCACTTATGTTGCAACAGATTTATTTGCTCGCTGTTTAAAATCGGAATTCTACAGTTTCATTCCTCTGCTTTTCCTTTGCGGTTGTATAGGTCGGCGTATGTTCTGCTTTAACTTCTCGAACTGTTCCTTGAACCACTCGGCAATGGGCTTTCGGTCGATGGCAAGAACTAATCTCGTCCCGTCCGTGGGGTCTTTCACTACTTGAAACCCAGCCTTTTCGGTCGTGAATTTCCGTCCGTGTTCTTCCGAGTAGAGTTCCCCTGCATACTCCAACGGCTTTCCCTTGACGAGCGTTGCGGTCTGTCTTTCATCGAACCCAATAAGGCGGCAGAGGTTTTCGATACGGAGCATTTCACGGAAATAGGGAAACCATGCCGCAGCCCTTGCAATTACCGTTTTCAAGAAAGATATTTCCTCCTTGTGCTTCGTTTCTTTGTCCGCTATCTCCCTGCGGTGCTTCCGTTCTACTTCTGCCATCTGTCGGCTGTGGTCTGCCTGCATGTTCTGTATTCTGTCTTGCAGGGCTTCGATGGTTTCCTCGTGGTCGGCTATCTCTCTATGCAGGGCGGTGTTCTCCCTTTCCAATGTCTTGACCTTGTTGCTGCCGAAAAGAGAACCGACACTCTCGGCGATGTTAGCGGCTGCGGTGGTTGCTGCCCCTTTCAGCTTCTCGGTCTGTATTTCTTTTTTCGCCTGTCTTAGTTCTTCCCGTGCCGTTTCTTTCTGCTGTTGCAAATCCACCACTTCCGCTTTGAGGTCGTCGGCAAGTTTCTGTATATCCCGATAATACTGCTGTGTGGACTTGTGGCGAGCTTTCGAGCCGTCTATGCCTCTTTGCAGCCCGTATTTCGCCATCGCTTCGGCATAGGTATCTTGGTAGGACTTCAATTTCAGCCGTGTCATAATATCGTCTGCGCACAGCCTCACGGTGTCGGTCGGCTTCTTGCGGTATCGCTTCTTCGTCTGTTCCTCCCTTTTCCTGCGCTTTCGCTCTCCTTTGACGATGGGGACGAGCGTGACGTGTATGTGCGGCGTTTCCTCGTCCCTGTGCAGGTGAGCCGCCACGATGTTCTCCTTTCCGAACGTGTCGGCGAAGTATTTCAGATTGTCGGCGCACCACTCGTCCAAACGTCCCTCTTCCTTTATCCGCTTCATGTCCTCGTGCGTTCCCGATACGTTGATGCGGATAGCCCGTACTTGGTTGCTTCCGATTTTGCGTGTCAGCCCCGCTTCTTCCAATCTCCGCTGTATAGCCGCCGAACGGTCTTTCACCCCGTCGGGGTAGTCGATGAGCCTGCGGTTTAAGTACGTGCGTGTGGGGTCGGCGTTCTTCGGTATGATGAAACGCTCGATATGTGCGGTCGTTCCGCTGTCGCTGCCGTGCGCCTTTTCCATGTGTAAAACTACGAAACCCATATATTCTTCCTTTCTTTTTTGGCTTGTGAAACAATGATTTTTTGTATTTTCGGGGGCGGCAAATGCCGTCCCCGATGGGGTGTGCAGAGGGGCTTGCCCCTTGCCTTATTGGGGAATTTTCAGCGTTGCTTGCAATGCGGCTCGGAAAATTCCCTAATAAGCTATGGTATTTTCTTCGTAAATACCCTGCGGCGTGCTGCCCGTCTGCCTTTCGGCGGTGGCTGTCCCTGCCGTCTGCTTACCCGTATAACCCCACCTTATTATTTTTCCCTTTCGGTCGGTGGTGGGCGGCGGGGCGGTCGTTTCCGTTTTCAAAGGCTCTTTTGCACGGGGCGGTCGGATACAAGGTTTTCCCGATAAATACGCTCGCAGCGAAGCGAGAGGAAGATTTATCGGGAAACGGCGCAGCCGCCTGACCTTTTAGCCGACATAAAGCCCCGTGCTTGCTTTGCCTTTGTAAACGGAAATGATTGCTCCGCTTTCCTCTGAAAAGAGGAATAGAACCTGCAATATATATCACCATAGTGATAGGTTTGCATGTTGGTATGCTGGTATGTTTGCATGTTGGTATGTTGATATGTTGGTATATCATCACGCTTTCCAACGGCTGTTGGGCTTGCCGTCCGAAACAACCGACACGAATACCGTCGTTTTCTCTTTTCGCCCGTGTATAATCCTTTCCAATAATGCCCTGCGGACTTTCGCCGCCCCGAACGATTCGACACGGAAAGCGAGGGCGGCTATCGTTTCGAGGTTGTAAACCTCCGCGCTGTATCTGTCCGATATGCGGATAATGCGCTTTATGTCATATATACTCAAAACTCCGCTTTTGCAGAGTGCCTTTATCCCTGCCCGAACCGTCGGGACGATAACCCCGAACAGTTCGCAGATTTCCCACTCGGTCATGGCGGTTGCACCTATATCGTTCGGCAGGAAGATATTGCCCTGCTCGTCCATCGTGATAATATTCCTTTTTTCTTTCATCGGGATTCTGTTTTTAATTAGATGGCTCGGCAGATATTCTTCTCCATATCTTCCAACTTGTGCGACAAGGTTTCCATGTCTTGGCTTATCTTCTGGGCGGTGATTTTGGCGTAAATTTGGGTGGTCTTTATGTTGGTATGCCCTAAAAGACGGCTCACCGTTTCGATGGGTACGCCGTGCGATAAAAGTACGGTCGTAGCGTTCGTGTGGCGTGCAACATGGTAGGTCAAACGTACCTTGAAGCCGCATTGTCTGCCTATCTCTTTAAGTATCTTGTTGCAACTTCCGTTGCTCGGAACGGGGAAAACATGACCGTCCCTTGCCAGCCCCTTGTATTTCTCCATGATACGCTTGGGAACGTCCAAAAGACGGATGTTCGATTCGGTGTTGGTTTTCTTTCTTCGGGTGATTATCCACAGATTGCCGTCGAAGAATGTTTGCAGGCGGTCAATGGTAAGGTTCTTCACGTCCGAATACGCCAAACCCGTAAAAACAGAAAAGA
This sequence comes from Bacteroides sp. AF25-5LB, assembly GCF_003602965.1. NCBI lineage: Bacteria > Pseudomonadati > Bacteroidota > Bacteroidia > Bacteroidales > Bacteroidaceae > Bacteroides > Bacteroides sp. AF25-5LB. The sequence goes on along the minus strand of NZ_QTMC01000007.1, from coordinate 97,290 downwards.
CGAACAAGTCCCGTACAAGTTCATGGGTGGCGTTCTTCATCGGTGCGTCCATGAGCGTCTGTATCTCCGTTTGGGTGAGGTAGCCCCTATCCACGCTTTCGGGAGAGTTGATATATCCCGCAAAGGGGTTGAACGGCAAACGCCCGTCGTTCCTCGCAATGGAAACGATGTGTTTCAACACAATCATGTAGCCCCACACGGTATTGGTGCGGCATTTCTTCTCCGTGCGCAAAAAATACTCGAAATCGTTGATGAATGTGAGGTTGAGTTCCTTTAACGGGATGTCCTCACGCTTGTAGGCATGGGGCAGGAACTCCCGAATATGGTTGCAGACCGTCCGATAACGGGTAAATGTCCCCTGCGCCCTGCTGTGTCCGACTTTCTTCTCAAACTCGGCGTTGTGCTGCTCGAACAGCTTCAACAAGGTTTCCTGCTTGACGCCGATACCGAGATAGGCGTCTTTGAGTTTGGCGGCGGTAACATAACCGTCCGTCTGCATCAGTTCTTGATAACGGCGGTTTACATCCACACGGATTTTATCTACCGCAAGGTTGATTCTCTGCGCTTCGACGCTCTTGCCCGAAGCACGGCTGTTCTTCACGTCCCACAACCGTGGGGGAACGTCCATCTTGCAACTGAACTGTTTAATCTCGCCGTCCACCGTGATACGGCACATCAGAGGCAGGTTGCCGTTCGGCTTCTCGCTGCCTTTCTTCACGTAAAATAATACCTTGAATGTACTTCGCATACTCACTCCTTTTTTGGGTTACAAAATTAGTTATTAGTGAGTTACCGACAGCTATGCAAATCGACGCAAAACGCAGAAACAGAAGTATTTAGCAAGAAATCTGCACCCGTTACGGGAGTAATGAGGTGGTAACTGAACTTCTGCACCGTTTGGCTTCGAGGTGGCATTTCGTTGGCTCTGCTCCATAGAAAAACAAAGCGTAACGAACGCTGTATCAGCTAATTCGCTACGCTTTGCCCAAATTTGCTTTTTCGCTATGTGTTTATTTTATAATATACATTTATTCCACTTCTAAGTTTCAGAAAAAGCATTAAAAAGCTGTCATTTTCACGTCTTTTCCTTGGGTAGAAGAAAGTGAGAAAATTGGCACTATTTTTTTCATTAGTCCAATCAAAATAGCCTTTTTTTCGGTATAACTATGTTGCACCAAGGCCAGCACTTCTTCCCGCACATGTTCATAATCATCAACAGATGCCTTTTCACGCTTTATCTTTTCACTGATTACAGAATCCAAAAGCCCATCCCCAGGCCCTCCTACAATGTACACTTCTCCTCCATCCCCCATGACTCCCACTTCCAGGGTGAGCATACAAGCTTCAGACAAGGTCATCAAACAATGCGCATTCATCGGATACATCTCACCCAAACGTACTATGAACATATCAGTTTCCCCTTTGTCGCGTTTCAACCTGCAATAAGATGACTGCACATACATTTCCGCCACACGCTTACTATATTCCATAGCATTCTCCGGATGACGTGCATTAGTTACAGACATCATAACCATACGGGACACTCTATACTTTACCGCCAGGTCCGCAATATTCACTGTTCCCGATATATTCGTTTGAATTGCCTCTGACACAAAATCATCCATCAGTTGTACATGTTTATAAGCAGCAGAATGAAAAACAAGTTGAGGACGTGTTCCTTCAAATATAGCCTCCATACGCGTACGGTTAGCAACATCTGCAACCAATACGCGGACCTCCAGATTCTTCCAATGATCAGACAATTCCAACTGTACATCATACAATGGGGACTCTGCCTGATCTACCAGAATCAACTGATAAGGATTCAGTGTAGCCAACTGGCGGACGATTTCCCTTCCTACAGCTCCCGCTGCTCCCGTAACCATTACTCTACGCCCCTCAATATGGGCCGCAATTTTACGCATGTCAACTTGTACCGGTTCTCCACGAAGCCAATCTTCTATTTGAATGTCCTTGATCAGTCCATCATCCATACAATCGCTTAAGGGAGGAACGGTCATTACATGAATATCATGAGAGAACAGTTTATCCAGCATTCCGGAATTTTCCAAATCCGATACCTTGCTTGGAGAGATAATGATTGTATCCACTTTCTTTTTCTTTAGACGATCAAACAGCTGTTCATCATTGGGATATACCCTGCATCCCATCGTATGTTTACCTATCATATCAAGTTCGTCCGAAATAAAGCCACGCAGGCGATAATGATTATTACGACTAACTCTCAAGGATTTTGCAACATCGACTCCAGTCCCATGGAATCCATAAATAAAAACATTCACGCAATGACGTGCATCAAAAGCAATAGCTTCATAAAGCATCTTCACAGCAATGCGCATACAAACCATCAGAGAGAAAGTAAACATATATGCCATAAACAGAATGCTGTTCGGCAAAGTTTCTTCAAGCCCCAAAACAGACCAACAGAAATTCCCCAAAAACAGTACAACATAGCTTATCGTAAGGCTCCAAAACACACGATAAATATCTACAAAAGAAGAAAAACGGATGACACCTACATAAGTACGGAAAATATGAAAGAAACAGACATTACACAATACAGCCCAAATGGTCAGCCATACATACAAAGAAATTTCATAAGATACGGACGAAAGCCTATATTGCAAAAAACATGCAGAAAGTATGGAAATCACAACGATAATTACATCTACCGACAACACCACCCATTTGGACGCTATGCGTGAAGAAAGATATTTATAATATGTTCTAAAATTCATAATCAGTATCAGACTTTTTGCTATAGGACCTACGACAAAGATGCTTCTTTTCGTTTTATTATCCAATTTTTAAGGCAATAAAGTTCAGAACATTCAAACAGAAAATTATTCTACTAAAATATTTCTAAAAAAAACAAGGATTCTTTTTGCCTTTTCAAATAAAGATGTACCTTTGCACCCCGTAAACAAAAGTTTATTGCCGCTATAGCTCAGTTGGTAGAGCAACGCATTCGTAACGCGTAGGTCGCCAGTTCAAGTCTGGCTAGCGGCTCAATATTAAAGCACTGATTATTCCAGATAATCAGTGCTTTTTCTTTTCTAAAATAAAAAACGCTCTTCTACGAGTATATTTGCATAAAACACAATGCCCTTTCAAACAGTTTAATCTATAGCCGCATGATTATCTCAAAATAGGTTTAAAACAGCACCATCTGATTACATCCACAGTCTAAAATGATAACTTGAAACATATAGATACACTATTAAAAACATAATACACCTATATTATATATAGTAATTCCCAATATTTGTGGCAACTTTTCAATAACCAAATTTTTCAATCTTAAATGAAGTATTGAGATGACGAAAAAACACAAGCTAAAATCAAAAGGTTACCATAGATTTCTATAATATACTATAAGAAAATGAAAAGAATCAAGTTATTTACAGCAGCTTTGCTGCTGGCGGCTATGTCCGCAGGAAACGATATGTGGGCGCTTTCCACTTCAGGAAAGAAAGACACGCATCCGGTAGAATCACCCAAATTCTTCAGTGGAAACGCCAACCCACTGTCGGATTTCATTTTTGTGGCCGACCCGACATCGATGGAATACAACGGAAGGCTCTATGTATATGGAACCAATGACACCCAGCAACTGGACAGTGTGGGGAAAGATGGCAAAAACACATACCAATACATCCATTCGCTGGTTATGTTGTCTACCGATGACATGGTAAACTGGACTTATCACGGACTGATTGACGTAAAGGCCCTCTCACCATGGGGTATAGCCTCATGGGCTCCATCCATTGTATCGCGGATAGAATCGGACGGTAAAACCCACTTCTACCTCTACTACTCCAACAGCGGTGCGGGCGTAGGCGTACTAACCTCCACCTCTCCCGTAGGCCCGTGGACCGACCCGCTGGGGCGTATGCTGGTGAGCCAGTTCACCCAAGGATTAGGCCACTGCAAAGCTCCCTTCGACCCGGGTGCCGTGATAGATGACGAAGGTATAGGATGGTTATCATTCGGTGGAGGCGGAAAGGGGGAAGTCGGCACCGACTACATGCCTGGAGATGCCCGCATTGTCCGCTTGGGCAAAGACCTGATTAGTCTGGACAGCGAGATAGTAGAGATAAAAGCTCCCTATCACTTCGAAGCCAATGAGCTGAACTACTGGAACGGCACATGGATTTATACCTACAATACCGACTGGAACAAGCGCACCGAATGGCCCCACGAGGGAGTGGACAAACCCAGCATCTGCTGCATGTCGTACATGACTTCACACACGCCTCTCGACACCGACAGCTGGAAGTATGTGGACAATTATTTCAAGAATCCCGGAGACTATGGTATGGGGTTCAGCAACAATCATACCCATCTGCAAAAATACAAAGGAGACTATTACCTATTTTATCACAACATGTGCTTGCAAGAACACAAAGGCACCAATGGCGGTTTCCGCAGCCTTTGCGTCAACAAGCTGAAGGTAGACGAAAAAAACGTGAAGCTGGAAATGGGAGAAGCCACACTGAAGGGTGTGGACCAGATAAAGCCAGTGAACCCGTTCATTCATCAGCAAGCAGAAACAACAGCCGCTACGCTAGGCATACACTTTGAGCCTACAGCCACACCCGGCAACATGCTTGCAGTGGGCAGTGAACAAAAGAAATCAGTTATATCCGTACGTGGCGTATTCTTCTCCGGCTTTCCCTCTCTATTCCGTGCCACAGCAGTAGGACACGGCACTCTGGAAGTGCACCTTGACCGCCCCGATGGTGAAGTACTGGCCTCCACCTCCTTCAATTCAGACTCTTTACAGACTGTCTCTACAAAGATAAACACAGACAAAGACGGTATTCACAACCTTTATTTCGTATTTAAAGGCAAAGAACTGAAGGTAGATGAATGGATATTTGAGAGATTTTGAAAAGCATAATCTACCGTAGCCCTCAAAAATATTCATTGCAATAATTATTTATATGATAAGCACTACGCATTCGGTCAGCACTACAGATTTTAATAAAAAAAATGCTCCGACTATGTAGTTTCCAATAAAAAATGTATCTTGCGGAGATTTATTAAATACGATATAAACATGAACCCCTATTTAATCCCCTTCTTTGCAACTGTTGCACTGACCGCAACCGCTCAACAAAAAAACGAGATTACCAGCGTCCTCGAAATACTGGATGTAACCAATGGTAACCGGACCGTCGTCAAAGAATTTCCCTACCGGATTGAAGCCCCCAATTGGACGCCCGACGGGCAATGGCTGCTATACAACAGCGAAGGAAAGCTTTACCGCCTTTCCCCCACCTCGTCTGCCGAACCGGAACTGATAAACACCGGATTTGCCCAAAACTGCAACAACGACCACGTCCTCTCGGCCGACGGACAGCAGATAGCCATCAGCCACGGGACGAAAGAGGACTATAAATCGCGCATTTATACACTTCCCATCACGGGCGGCACTCCCCGTTTAATAACGCCTATGGCTCCCAGCTACCTCCACGGTTGGAGTCCCGACGGTAAAGAACTTGCCTATTGCGCCGAACGAAACGGCAACTATGATATTTATACCATCCCCGTGGAAGGAGGTGAAGAAACCCGCCTGACCACTGCCGAGGGTCTGGATGACGGACCGGAATATTCCCCCTGCGGACAATACATCTGGTTCAACTCCGTACGCACCGGACTCATGCAAGTCTGGCGCATGAAGGCAGACGGCTCCGAACAGACCCAGATGACCTTTGACGAAACCCGCAACTCCTGGTTCCCCCACATCTCTCCTGACGGAAAATCCGTTGTATTCATCACCTACTACAAAGGTGACCTGGAACCGGGAGAGCATCTGGCAAACAAGAACGTAGAACTACGCCTAATGCCCGCAAACGGTGGAGAACCCAAAACTTTGTTAAAGATTTTCGGCGGACAAGGCACCATCAATGTCAACTCATGGGCACCGGACAGCAAACGCATAGCCTTTGTCAGCTATCGAATTAACTGATATGACTTGATGATTTTCACTCCATTTTTTACTAACTTTGCCCGACTAAAGATGCAGTAAAACAAAATGGAAAAGAAAAAGAAGAAAATCATTATCGGAACATTCGTTACACTAATTCTTATTGGAGCAGCTTGTGCAGGAACAGTATACTACTATCTGTTTGCCCCGCAATTCCATCCGCAAAAGACAGTCTATATCTATATAGACCGCGACGACACCGCTGACTCCATATATAATAAGGTGAAACAACAAGGCCATCCCCGAAGCTTCACCGGCTTCCGCTGGATGGCCCAATACAAGAAATATTCCGAAAACATACACACCGGACGCTACGCTATCCGGCCGGGAGAAAACGTATATCACGTATTCAGCCGTCTGTACCGCGGATATCAAGAACCTATGAACCTCACCGTCGGCAGCGTACGCACGCTGGACCGCCTGGCACGCAGCATAAGCAAACAGCTCATGATAGACTCCGCCGAAATAGCCGGACTGATGAACGACTCCGCATTCCAACAAAAACTGGGATACACCAAAGAGACCTTGCCCTGCCTCTTCATCCCCGAAACCTACCAAGTCTATTGGGACATGAGTGTGGAAGAGTTCTTCGAAAGAATGCAGAAAGAGCACCAAAGGTTCTGGAACCAGGAACGCCTAGGCAAAGCCACCGCCATCGGAATGACCCCGACGGAAATCTGCACCCTTGCCTCCATCGTCGAGGAAGAGACAAACAACAATCCTGAAAAACCGATGGTAGCAGGGTTATATATCAACCGCCTGCACGCCGGCATGCCCCTGCAAGCCGACCCTACCATCAAATTTGCCTTGCAGGCCTTCGGCTTGCGGAGAATTACGAATGGCCATCTGGCGGTAGAATCCCCCTACAACACCTACCTCAATACCGGATTGCCTCCCGGCCCCATACGCATCCCCTCACCCAGCGGGCTGGATGCCGTGCTGAATTATACGAAACACAACTACCTCTACATGTGTGCCAAAGAGGACTTCTCGGGCACCCATAACTTTGCATCCAATTATGCCGAGCACATGAAAAATGCAAGAAGATATTGGGATGCATTAAACGAAAGAAAGATTTTCAAGTAATCTGCTGATAAAATAAAAGCAAAATCCTATATTTGCGTCAAATATTAATCCATGACTAACACTTAAATATTCAGATATGAGCAAGCAACTCTTACTTGGCGATGAAGCCATTGCACAAGCTGCATTAGATGCCGGACTTTCGGGCGTATATGCCTATCCCGGCACTCCTTCTACGGAAATCACCGAATATATTCAGATGGCACCGGTTACTGCTGAAAAGAACATTCATAACCGCTGGTGCTCTAACGAAAAAACTGCGATGGAGGCTGCCCTGGGCATGTCCTTTGCAGGCAAGCGTTCACTAGTGTGCATGAAGCACGTGGGTATGAACGTGGCTGCCGACTGTTTCATCAACTCTGCCATTACCGGCGTAAAAGGTGGTCTGATAGTCATAGCTGCCGACGATCCCAGCATGCATTCCTCGCAGAACGAGCAGGACAGCCGTTTCTATGGCGACTTCTCCCTCATCCCGATGTACGAACCAAGCAACCAGCAGGAAGCATACGACATGGTATACAACGGATTCAGCTTCTCCGAACAGACCGGCGAACCCATCCTGATGCGCATGGTTACGCGCCTGGCACACTCCCGTTCCGGTGTAGAGCGCAAGGAGCAACAACCGCAGAATGAGATTTCCTTCAGCGAAGACCCACGTCAGTTCATCCTCCTGCCGGGTAATGCACGCAAACGTTACAAAGCATTGCTGCAACGCCAGGACGAATTTATCAAAGCTTCTGAAAACTCCGCTTACAACAAATATACCGACGGTCCCAACAAAAAGCTGGGTATCGTGGCATGCGGCATCGGCTACAACTACCTGATGGAAAACTATCCCGAAGGCTGCGAATATCCGGTACTGAAAATCGGACAATACCCGTTGCCCAAGAAACAGCTGATGCAGCTGGTAGAAGCATGTGACGAGATTCTGGTACTGGAAGACGGACAACCGTTCGTAGAAAAACAGCTGAAAGGCTATCTGGGCATCGGCATCAAAGTAAAAGGCCGTTTGGACGGCACTCTTTCACAAGACGGAGAGCTGAACCCGGACAGCGTGGCACATGCCGTAGGCAAAGAGAACAAGGCTGAATTCAGCGTTCCTTCTCTGGTAGAGATGCGCCCGCCCGCTTTGTGCGAGGGTTGCGGCCATCGCGACATGTACACGGTGCTGACCCAAGTATTGAAAGAAGAATATCCCACTTATAAGGTGTTCAGCGACATTGGTTGCTACACGCTGGGAGCCAACGCTCCGTTCAACGCCATTAACTCTTGCGTGGATATGGGCGCCTCCATCACCATGGCGAAGGGTGCTTCGGATGCCGGTCTGCATCCTGCCGTAGCCGTTATCGGCGACTCCACCTTCACCCACTCGGGCATGACAGGACTGCTGGATTGCGTCAACGAAAACGCCGACGTCACCATCGTCATCTCCGACAACGAAACCACCGCCATGACCGGAGGACAAGACTCTGCCGGCACCGGACGTTTGGAAGCCATCTGCGCCGGCATCGGTGTAGCTCCCGAACACATCCGCGTCGTAGTTCCTTTGAAGAAGAACTACGAAGAGATGAAGCAAATCATCCGGGAAGAAATCGAATACCACGGCGTATCCGTCATCATCCCCCGCAGAGAATGTATCCAAACATTAGCACGCAAAAAAAGAAACAAGTAAAGCCATGAAAAAAGACATCATACTTTCCGGCGTAGGAGGACAAGGTATCCTCTCCATCGCCACCGTAATCGGCAAAGCAGCCCTCAAGGGCGGACTCTACATGAAGCAGGCAGAAGTACACGGCATGAGCCAGCGAGGCGGTGACGTGCAGTCCAACTTGCGCATCAGCGACCAACCCATCGCCTCGGACCTTATCCCCACAGGAAAATGCGACCTCATCATCTCCTTGGAACCGATGGAGGCGTTGCGCTACCTCCCCTTCCTCAGCCCTGAGGGTTGGCTGGTGACCAATGAAGCTCCCTTCATCAACATTCCCAACTATCCGGCAGAAGAAGACATCAAGGCCGAAATCAACAAGCTGCCGCATAAAATCATGCTGAACGTAAACGAGGTGGCAAAAGAAGTCGGCTCTCCCCGCGTAGCGAACATCGTACTGCTGGGCGCCACCATCCCCTTTCTCGGCATTGACTATGCAAAGGTGCAAGACAGCATCCGCGAAATCTTCCAACGCAAGGGAGACGCCATTGTAGAGTTGAACCTCAAAGCGTTGGCTGCCGGCAAAGAGATTGCTGAAAAACTGATGTAAACTATAATTGACTCTAAATTTCAACATACCATGAATAACAAATACTGGGAAGAAGAGATTGAAACGATGCCCCGTGAGCAGTTGCGCGAACTACAACTGCAACGGTTAAAAAAGACTGTCAGCATTGCCGCCAACTCTCCCTACTATAAAAAAGTATTCCAAGAGCATGGCATCACTGCCGGCAGCATCCGGTCTATAGAAGACATACGTAAGATACCGTTTACCACCAAGGCTGATATGCGCGCCAATTATCCTTTTGGATTAGTAGCAGGCGATATGCGTGAGGACGGAGTACGTATCCATTCTTCCAGTGGCACTACGGGCACGCCGACGGTCATCGTACACTCCCAACACGATTTGGACTCTTGGGCAAACTTAGTGGCACGCTGCCTCTATATGGTAGGCATCCGTAAGACGGATGTTTTCCAAAACAGCTCCGGCTACGGTATGTTCACCGGAGGACTGGGCTTTCAGTATGGAGCCGAACGTCTGGGTGCACTGACTGTTCCTGCCGCTGCCGGCAACAGCAAGCGCCAGATTAAGTTCATCACCGATTTCAAGACTACTGCCCTACATGCCATTCCCAGCTATGCCATCCGTCTGGCCGAAGTATTCCAGGAAGAAGGTATAGACCCTACCAGTACAAGCTTGAAAACGCTTGTTATCGGTGCCGAACCCCACACAGACGAGCAACGTAGAAAGATTGAGCGCATGCTTGGTGTCAAAGCCTACAACAGCTTCGGTATGACTGAAATGAACGGTCCCGGCGTAGCCTTCGAATGTACCGAACAAGACGGCATGCACTTCTGGGAAGATTGCTACCTGGTCGAAATCATTAATCCAGAAACCGGCGAACCCGTACCGGAAGGTGAAATCGGCGAACTGGTACTGACAACCTTAGACAGAGAAATGATGCCGCTTATCCGTTATCGCACGCGCGATCTTACCCGCATTCTGCCTGGCAAGTGCCCTTGCGGACGTACCCACATCCGTATAGACCGCATCAAAGGCCGTAGTGACGACATGTTCATCATCAAGGGAGTCAACATCTTCCCCATGCAGGTGGAAAAGGTGCTGGTACAATTCCCCGAATTGGGCAGTAATTACCTCATCACACTTGAAACGGTTAATAATCAAGATGAAATGATTGTAGAAGTTGAACTCAGCGACCTCTCTACCGATAACTATATCGAGCTGGAGAAGATTCGCAAAGCAATCACCCGTCAGTTGAAAGACGAGATTCTGGTAACCCCGAAATTGCGGTTGGTGAAGAAAGGCTCCCTACCGCAGAGCGAAGGAAAAGCCGTCAGGGTAAAAGACCTGAGGAACAACAAATAAACCGTAAAAACCTCTTTTCAAAACAGACCATCTGTTCACCCGATACAGATGGTCTGTTTTGTATAAACGTATCATCTATCTTCCCTTGATACATCATCTGTTTCAGCATCACGTATCATTTGTTTCACAATCACCCACATCCGCATAAAAAGAAAGAGGAACGGGTTATCCAGACAGATTACCGTTCCTCTTTTATAGAAAGCCGCACCGATGATGTGATGAAACTCCGTATGACATGATTTGAGTGCTCCTCCTCTTTGTAATCCACCGACTCAAGAGTTACCCCGAAGGGCGTGGCCCGCCATTGAGAAGCGAAGCTTGTCTCGGTATTTCATAAAAATTGATGAGTTTCCCGATCCAATCAATGCGGCTATTTTTTCTATAACAAAGGTAATGAGTTTCTATGAAAGAAACAAGTAAAATCAGCAAATTGTTTCAAGCCCTTTTAATGTTTTAACCCCTCCCAAGACTATCAGAAAACAAAAAGTGCTGACTACCAAAAGAGTAATCAGCACCTCGTAGTTTATCTGCTAACTGTTTTTATGCAGCCTTTGCTTTAGCAACGATAGCCTTGAAAGCTTCCGGATGGTTCATCGCTAAATCAGCCAACACCTTGCGGTTGATTTCGATACCGGCTTTGTGCAAAGCGCCCATCAGCTTAGAGTAAGACATACCTTCCAGACGAGCGGCAGCATTGATACGCTGAATCCACAAAGCACGGAAGTTTCTCTTCTTGTTCTTACGGTCACGGAACGCATAAGTCAAACCTTTCTCCCAAGTATTCTTGGCAACGGTCCAAACGTTCTTTCTTGCACCAAAGTAACCTCTGGTCAATTTCAAAATTTTCTTTCTTCTTGCTTTAGAAGCAACATGATTTACTGATCTTGGCATAGTTTTACTTGTTTTTGAATGTTAGCGCCGTTACTTCACGCAGCGGACTTAAAGCTAATGCATTCGGTTAATAACTTTAATACTTTTGTACGCTTTTCAATTACTTCATTGCTAAAAGCTCTTTCACCTGGCTTACATCTGTTGTACTTACAAGTGTAGAGTAGCACAAGTTTCTTTTCTGCTTCTTAGTTTTCTTAGTCAGGATGTGACTATGAAAAGCGTGCTTTCTTTTGATTTTACCTGTTCCGGTAAGAGTAAATCTCTTTTTAGAACCGGAGTTAGTCTTCATCTTTGGCATCTTTTTTAACTTTTTAATTATTAAATTATATGGCAACGCACTATACCTATGGCGTTACTCATTCTTTATTCTCCTTCGGTTTCAGCCGACGCGGCCTTTGGCGCATCTTCTGCAGGCTTGGGAGCCACGTTCTTCTTCGATGCCGCCGCTTTCTTCGGAGAGAGCTGGATTGTCATTCTCTTTCCTTCCAGAACCGGCATCTGGTCTACCTTCGCATAATCTTCCAAGTCATTGGCAAAACGGAGCAGCAGCACTTCTCCTTGCTCTTTGAACAAGATAGAACGACCTTTAAAGAATACGTAGGCTTTCACCTTATCGCCATCTTCCAAAAAGCCTTTGGCATGCTTCAACTTGAAATTATAGTCATGGTCATCAGTCTGAGGTCCAAAACGTATTTCCTTCACGTTTACCTTCACCTGCTTTGCCTTTTGCTCTTTCTGACGCTTCTTTAACTGATAAAGAAATTTAGAATAATCAATAATACGACAAACAGGGGGTTGTGCATTTGGAGAAATCTCCACGAGATCCGCTTCATGTTCTTCAGCAAGTCTTAAAGCCTGCGCTATCGGATACACTTTTGGTTCTACTTCATCGCCCACTATGCGGACTTCTTTGGCCCGGATTTGTTCGTTAATCCGATGTTGCCCTTTTAAGCTGTCATTCTTCATTAAATAACGTTTACTTCCAGTTTGTTTCTTATTTACTATTCCCAAATTAATGTTTTAGTTAAGTAAAAGCGATCTTTAGAACATCTAATATATGCTATGCTTCTACAATTGGGCGCAAAGTTACCATTTATTTATCATATTCTGAACTTCTTCGTTCATTTTTTTGGCAAATTCTTCAAATTTCATGGTTCCCTTATCACCTTCTCCCTGCTTGCGGACAGCAACTTCCTTGTTTTCAGCCTCCTTTTCACCTACAACCAGCATGTACGGAATACGCTTCATCTCATTGTCACGAATCTTACGACCAATCTTTTCATTGCGTTCATCCACAATGGCACGGATGTCATATCGCTTCAAGTATTGTTTCACTTCATGCGCATAGTCGTTGAACTTCTCGCTGATAGGCAGAATAGCGACCTGATCAGGAGTCAGCCACAACGGGAATTTACCAGCTGTATGCTCAATAAGCACAGCCACGAAACGTTCCATGGAGCCGAACGGAGCACGGTGAACCATTACGGGACGGTGCTTCTGATTGTCGGCACCGGTATATTCCAGTTGGAAACGTTCCGGCAGGTTGTAGTCCACCTGGATGGTACCCAGCTGCCAACGGCGACCAATGGCATCCTTCACCATGAAATCCAGTTTAGGACCATAGAAAGCAGCTTCTCCATATTCTATTTTTGCCTTCAACCCCTTTTCTTCACAAGCTTCGATAATGGCACGTTCTGCTTTTTCCCAGTTCTCGTCACTACCGATATATTTTTCGCGGTTCACCTTGTCGCGCAAGGAAATCTGTGCCTCGAAGTTCTCGAAGTCCATAGATTCGAACACGATGGAGATAATGTCCATTACACGGAGGAACTCATCCTTCACCTGGTCCGGACGACAGAAGATGTGCGCATCATCCTGCGTAAAGCTACGTACACGTGTCAGCCCGTGCAGCTCACCACTCTGCTCGTAACGGCAAACCGTACCGAACTCTGCCAAACGCAAAGGCAGGTCTTTGTAAGAACGGGGTGAGTTCTTGTAAATCATACAGTGGTGAGGGCAGTTCATCGGTTTCAAGAAGTACTCTTCCCCTTCTTCCGGTGTATGTATGGGCTGAAAGGAGTCCTTACCATATTTTGCATAGTGTCCGGAAGTGATGTAAAGCAATTTGTTGCCGATGGGCGGACACATTACTTCCTGATAATCGTAACGGGCCTGGATGCGACGTAAGAAGTCCTGCAAGCGGATACGCAGTGCAGTACCTTTGGGCAGCCACATCGGGAGTCCCTTACCTACGGTGTCGGAGAACATGAACAAGTCCATCTCCTTACCGATTTTACGGTGATCGCGCTTCTTTGCCTCTTCCAGCAGAACAAGATACTCATCCAGCATCTTCTTCTTCGGGAAGGTGATACCATAGATACGGGTCATCATCTTACGGTCTTCTTGTCCACGCCAATAAGCACCGGCGACGGAAGTCAGCTTAATAGCCTTGATAGGAGCTGTGGTCATCAAGTGAGGGCCACGGCACAAATCAGTAAATGCACCCTGCGTATAAGTTGTGATGTGACCGTCTTCCAATTCGGAAATCAGCTCGCATTTATAAGTTTCTCCACGGTCACCAAACATCTTCAAAGCATCTGCCTTGGCAATGTCTTGTCTGACAACCGCTTCTTTCTTAGCCACCAGTTCAGCCATTTTTTTCTCAATGGCCGGCAGGTCAGCTTCCTTGATAGTCGTTTCACCCGGGTCCACATCATAGTAGAAACCGTTTTCGATAGCAGGACCTATACCGAACTGGATGCCCGGATAGAGTTCCTGCAAAGCTTCGGCCAGCAGGTGGGCACTGGTATGCCAAAAGGCATGCTTACCCTGCTCATCCTCCCATTTATAAAGAACCACTTCAGCGTCTTGCATGATAGGACGCCCCAAATCATAAATTTCTCCGTTCACGCCACAAGCCAGCACGTCTTGTGCCAATCGCGAACTGATGCTTTCTGCAATCTGCAGTCCCGTTACTCCTTCGTTATATTCACGAACAGAGCCGTCTGGAAATGTTATCTTTATCATAGTTTATATGTATATTTCATTTTTCAGAACGCAAAAATAGCTAATTCTTTTTGATATTCTATTTTTTAGCAAAAAAATGTTATTCCCGTGTATCTGTAAACCTCTTTATGATATTATAGGCCGACACAATGCCCAACTCTCCGGCTTTACTCAAATCAGCAATACCTTGTTTGTTATTCCCCAGGAAGATGTGCGTCAACCCACGGTTAAAGTATGCTTCAGCAAAATCGGGGCTCAGCTCAATCGCCTTGTCATAATCCGCCAAGGCGGCACGGTAATCCTTCAGCAACGAAGACACATTGCCACGGTTATAATAGCCATAAACAAAATCAGGAGCCAATTGGATAACGTGGTCCAGGTCATTCTTCACAACTTCATAATCGATGGCCGTCACTTCAGGCTTCTTCATTTCCGTTGTACCCGAAGTGGCGCCTTCACTCATTGTGGCTTCGGCCTTTTTATATTCCAGTTGCTTATAACGCACCAAAGCACGCATAAAGTATGCCGGAAAGAAAGTGTCGTCCAACAAGATACTCTTTGTAAAGTCATCTATGGAACTGGCAAAATCCTGAACCAGATAGAAGTCCAGACCTCTCATGAAACGTTTCTTGGCGTTCTTCTCGTCAGCCACCACATCAGACGTATGAGCGTCTATCAAAGCAAAGTGGAAGCGTACTTGTTCCTCCGTCAGCGGAGCTTCCATATTGGTGATGCGCAGTGGCTTCGGGAACAGTTTCGAATGGTTCAGTTCCTCAATATACTTATGATAATGTACGATACGCTTCACATCGCTCAGTTTCTCATAATAAGTCAAAGCATACATCGGCTCAAGCTTGATGGTCACATTCCGGTCTTGTACACGTCCACGATAATCGCTCTTATAACGCTGGTCAACTTCCGAATCGTCCGCTATTACAATTTTCCGATAATTTTCCATATTCTTGTCGGATTTCTTACGGGTCTTCCCGCCATCTCCATTGGAGTTCCCCGAAGAATTATCCGCAACATCCTTACTGTCGCCACCTTCCTTTTTGTCACCGGAAGAAACACCGTTACGCTTGTCTATCTGCATCTTCATGATTTTGAACTCATCCTGCTCGGCTCCTTTACGGTCGCCAATCTTTTTACGGGCTTCGGCACGCTGATAATAGCCGGCCATAAAGTTAGGATATTCTGCAATCACTTTGGAATAGTCACTGATAGCTCCCCGGTAATCCCCCGTCTGCGCACGTAACAAACCACGATTGAAAGTGGCCATCATATTATCCGGTTCCATCTTCAACACAAAATCAAAATCCTCTATCGCCCGGTTGTCATCGCCTACCTGGGCACGCAGCAGACCGCGGTTGTAGTGCCCGAGAAAATTATTCGGATCAATATCCAAAGCCAAATCATAGTCACTCATGGCGCCTCTCAAATTATTCTGATGGAAACGCGCCAAGGCACGGTTGATATAGTTACCGGCATTCTTTGCACTCAGATGGATAGACTGGTCCAAATCAGCTTCAGCCTCTTTATACTTTCCCTGCTGGAGACGTACAATGGCTCTTGCCCCCCATCCGTCCGGGTCATAACGGTCCATATCAATAGCTTTGTCAAAATCACGCAAAGCTTGTATCGTATCGTTCTGTTTCAGGGAGACTTCCCCGCGCATCAGATAGGCACGCGTATATTTGGGGGCAATTGTCAGAAGCGTACCCAAATCTTCCTTAGCCGCCTCATAATCTTCTTTCTGAATATGGCAAAGGGAAAGATTATGCCAAAGCACCACATTCTCCGGATCGTATTTGATAGCGGTTTTATAATCTTCAATCGCCTCGTCAAACTTGTTCTGACGGATACGTGCCAATCCTCTGATCTGGTAAGCACCTACCACAAAAGGATTTCTTTGAATCGCAGCATCACAATCACTCTCCGCTCCCTGATAGTCATCCAAATTGATTTTTGCCAGTCCACGGAAGAAATAAGGCTCATATAAATAAGGTTTCGCGTTGATTACCTGATTAAAATATTGGATAGAAAGCACGTAATCCTCAAAATACAATGCATTCCGAGCAATGGTCATCACCCGTTCCGTATTGATTTGCGCATACAACAATGTGGGTAACAGCAAAATAGCTGTCAGTATTTTTCTTATCATCTTGTTTTATAAATGCTTGTAAACGAAACAAAAGTAACGTTTTTCGTTTACTTGTCGGGATTAGCGGAACACTTTTTATATTTTTTGAGCCTTTTATACCATATTATATGGTTGACTTATTTCTTTACGGTTTTCACCTTATAAGTGCAGTGTGCCTTGCCCTTCAACATGGCATTCAGTTTTCCTTTAATCATCTGCTTGCGCAACGGAGACAAATGGTCGATGAACATCTTTCCTTCCAGATGGTCGAACTCGTGCTGCATCACGCGTGCCAGGTAGCCTTCGATAATCTCATCGTGCGGTTCCAGATTCTCGTCCAGGTACTGCACACGTATTTTGTTGCCACGCTTCACCGACTCATGAATACCGGGAAGGCTCAAGCACCCCTCGTCCATAGAAACCTCCTCACCGGACACCTCCAAAATATGGGCATTGATATACGCCTTGCGGAAATCTTTATATTCTGGCATATCTTCGGAAAGTACATCCAAATCGATTACCACCACACGGATGGGAAGCCCAATCTGCGGTGCTGCAAGTCCTACGCCTTCGGCATGGTCCATCGTTTCAAACATATTCTCGATAAGCTCTTTCAAATTCGGATAGTCCGGGGCAATATCCTCTGCTACCTTTCTCAATACGGGCTGACCGTACACATAAATGGGTAAAATCATTTCCTTTACTACAAATTACTAATTACAAATTATTTTCTATACATTATAAAAAGGAGAAACGTTTGTTCTCCAAATAAGTTTGCAGAATAATAGTTGCACTGATTTCATCCACCAGTGCTTTATTTTGGCGGTCTTTCTTTTTCAATCCAGCCTCAAGCATCGTCCGATGAGCCAGAACAGAAGTAAAACGCTCGTCTACATATTCAACCGGCATGTCAGGCAGTTTCTTCTTCAGCGAACGGACAAAAGGTTCGATATTCTTCATGTTTTCCGAAGCCTCATTATTCATCTGCTTAGGAAGGCCTACCAAGATACGCTCTACCGGCTCCTTAGCCACATAATCAAGAAGAAACTGCAACAATTGGTGTGTAGGCACAGTTGTCAGTCCATTCGCAATCATCTGCAATGTATCACTCACGGCTATTCCCGTACGTTTTCGACCGTAGTCTATGGCTATTATTCTACTCATAATGGGCTACAAAATTACGATTAAAATTTGAATTCCGCCGTTAATCTTACATATATAATACAGAAAAAAGGGATGTCTGATAGTATCAAACATCCCTCCGCTGATTTTTTCATTAATTATTTCAAATGAATTTTGTATGTCAGCCCTCCCGTAAAATATTTCATCCTCTGCATTTCGACCTGCACATGCAGATGCTTGAACAGCAGATAAGTGGCTCCCAAAGCAAAGTCCCTGGAGTCGTACTCCGCTATCACCCTCAACTGCGGATGGAAGGAGGGATTGTAGGTGACACCCAGTGCAAAGCCATTCAGTTTGTACTCCTTGCGGTTGTTGTAAAGGTAGGAAAGATGGACACCGATCTCCTCCTTACCCACAACGGGTATATGCTTGGAGGCGGCAATATACCTTAATTCCGCAACACTATTATAAAATATTTTTTTTAAGTACCTGAGCAACAAAAAGTTGCTCAGGATTTTGCCATGTCAGAGGATTCACTTAACTTAGTGTTGCAAAAAAATAATCAAACAAAACCTCATCAGGCATGGCAAAAATACAAATAAAATCCGAGAAGCTCACTCCTTTTGGAGGAATATTTTCAATCATGGAGCAATTTGACTCCACATTGTCATCTGTAATCGACTCGACACTCGGTCTAAGGTGTAGCTCGTTCGGTTATCAGTACAGTGAAATCGTCCGTTCCCTCATGAGTATCTACTTCTGTGGTGGCTCATGCATTGAGGATGTCACTACTCATTTGATGAACCATCTCTCGCTCCATCCGACACTTCGTACTTGTAGTTCTGATACTATCCTCAGAGCGATAAAGGAACTGACGCAAGGAAACATCTCATACACATCAGATACGGGTAAGAACTACGATTTCAACACGGCTGACACACTCAATACCTTACTGCTCAATTGTATGTTTGCATCCGGCCAACTGAAAGAGGGCGAGATGTATGATGTTGATTTCGACCATCAGTTCATAGAGACTGAGAAGTATGATGCAAAGCCTACATACAAGAAGTTCCTTGGTTATCGCCCTGGCGTGGCGGTTATTGACGACTTGATTGTTGGCATTGAGAATAGCGATGGTAACACCAACGTTCGTTTTCATCAGAAGGACACGCTGAAGAGATTCTTTGAGAGATTTGAGCAGAACGGACTTACAATCAATCGTTTCAGAGCTGATTGTGGATCATGTTCCGAGGAAATCGTGGAGGAAATAGAGAAACACAGCAAATCCTTCTATATCCGCGCAAACCGCTGCAGTTCGCTCTACAATGACATCTTTGCTCTTAGAGGCTGGAAGACTGAGGAAATCAATGGCATTGAGTTCGAATTGAACTCTATTCTTGTTGAGAAGTGGAAGGGTAAAGCATACCGACTTGTGATTCAAAGACAGAAACGGATGGACGGTGTGCTGGATCTTTGGGAAGGAGAATACACATACCGTTGTATCCTGACTAACGACTATGAATCTTCCACAAGAGAAATTGTCGAGTTCTATAACCTTCGTGGAGGAAAGGAACGTATCTTCGATGATATGAACAATGGTTTCGGGTGGGACAGATTGCCCAAATCCTTCATGGCAGAGAACACTGTGTTCCTTCTTCTTACGGCACTTATCCGTAATTTCTACAAGGCCATTATCCACAGACTTGACGTAAAGAGGTTCGGACTCAATGCAACAAGTCGCATAAAAGCGTTTGTCTTCAGGTTTGTCTCTGTACCAGCCAAGTGGATCAGAACATCAAGGCGGTATGTGCTGAATATCTATACCTGTAATAATGCTTACGCAGATATTTTTCAGACTGATTTTGGATAACGCCTACAACTTATGGGTATGATACTGCGTATTGCCTCAAGTCGCATAGTGGGGCAAGGGGATATTGTGGGCAGAAGTGGGTATTTCAGCCTCAATTTATCTGCTAATTCAGTGATGAGAGGACGTTTAGACGCAAGAAGGACGCTGAAGAGCTTAGTTGCGGATTTGAGGATAAAATATTTTTTTTAAGTACCTGAGCAACTTTTTGTTGCTCAGGTACTTAAAAAAAATATTTTATAATAGTGTTGCGGAATTAAGGGCTACTTAAAAATTTGGTTGATTCAGACTTTATCATGCGGTATTTACCCTATATGGATGCAAAATTACCCGTGTTGCTTTGGCTGTAACAGTAAAATTCGGCTGAAACGGATAAATTTATATCTGAACCGCCCAAATAGGCGGTTTATTTTGAAAAACAGATTTTCTAAATGGTATTTCGGCAAACATAAAGTGCAACTCCATCCGTTTCAACATTCATTTTCATCACTTCAATGGTGATTTTATCCGTTTCAGTCGGTTTTATCCTATCAACTAAAGATGTAAATCCCTATTTTTGCGGAATATGAAGTAACTTTGTATCTGATATGGCCAACGAGAATATAAAAATAATGAATTGGAAGAACGGTCTGTTGTTATCAACCGTTTCCTATATGCTCTACCTCATTCTGTGGTTTATACTCGATGATGAAACCGCCGGCCAATTACCGGAGATGGCAATAGCCGATTATATCATCGATTATCTGTTGTGTATGCTGTTTACCTACATCTCTTTAGGATTTTCCTTTTTGGTCTTTAGGGTATTGCCATTTAGGACATCTTATGTGTGGGTGATTGTCTATGCTTCCTGCCTTTTTACCCTGAACAACGTTGTCGCATTCGGCATGATTTCTTTGTTCAACTTCTTATGGGGTGAAAACGGCAACGGGCTTCTTGACGAGCTCCTCAACATGAAAGGCGCATATACTTTTGCCATGATTTCCACATTCTTGTCAAGCGTCTATGCCAACACGTTCTATCTTCAGTCTTACATCAAGGCACGCAACGAGAAACAGGCACTTGAAATGGCACTGATGAAAGAAAAGGAGATAGCCTTGCAGTCACAGCTCAATTCCCTGAAACTGCAAATCAATCCGCATTTCATGTTCAACAACTTCAACAATCTGCTGGAGCTGATTGAGGAGGATAGCGGACTTGCCGGAAAATTCCTGAGCAATCTGTCGAAAGTATACCGATACATCATCACCAACTTGGACCGAAACCTGATACCTGTCGCGGACGAAATCAAGTTTCTTGATTCATACTTGTACTTGATGAAAGTGCGCCACGACGAAGGTGTCATTGCAAAAGTAAGTCCGGGCGTCAGACAATGCAAAGGTTTTCTTCCACCGGCTGTATTGCAGCTTCTTGTGGAAAACGCAATAAAACATAACAGCTTTTCATCTGAACATCCGCTGGTCATCGACATAAAGCTGTCCGATGATTATATAACAGTCAGCAATCTTAAGTCACCTTTGATGTCCCCAATCGAATCAACCGGTTTAGGACTTAAAAATATCACAGAACGATACGCTTTGCTTTGTGATAAAAAGGTCAAGATAGAGAATGCCGAAAACTTCTATTCGGTAAGTCTGCCCATCATAAAAAACACCATCCCCTATGAACATACTGATTCTTGAAGACGAGCCACGCAATGCCAAATGCCTCATAAGGCTGCTGAACGACATTGACAGAACATTTATTGTCGAAGGCCCTCTTGCCAGCATCAAAGAGACGGTCGAATTCTTTCAATCCGGCAAAACCACAAACCTCATTCTGGCGGATATCCGTTTGACTGACGGTTTGAGTTTCGAAGCTCTAAAATATGCCCCGGCAACCATACCCATCATATTTACCACCGCATACGACGAATATGCGGTACAAGCATTCAAGTTCAACAGTTTCGACTATCTTCTGAAACCGTTGGATTCGGATGAACTTGAAGCGGCCATTGACAAGGCGGCCAAAGCCGGTAAGAATTACACCGACGAAAACCTACAGCAGCTTTTCGATGCCTTACAGAAGAACAAGTTCCGTTATCGGGAGCGTTTCTTGCTTCCTTACCGTGACGGATATAAGACCGTGCGCGTTTCGGACATCAACCACATCGAAACAGAAAACAAGATTGTATATCTCCGTCTTAACAACGGCACTTCCGAAGTGGTCAATGTGTCAATGGATGAACTTGAACACCAACTGAATCCCGACTATTTCTTCCGGGCAAACCGCCAATATATTATCAATGTAGAGCACGTTTTGTTCCTCGGTAATTATTTTGGAGGAAAGTTGATTGTCCGTTTGAAAGGTTATCCGAAAACGGAAATACAAGTGAGTAAGGAAAAGGCGCAGAGGCTTAAGGAATGGATTGACAGGTAATTATTAACATGTGCGTAAAGTGAAATTATGTTCGTTTAGATTTGATTCTTACAAAATTTGCATTTGGCTCATCCTCTTTTAAACAAGTTATATCATTATCGGATTCACTTTCATCGTTTCTAAATTAAGGAACAGCCCGTGATGTTCCAACATCCCGTTACGGAACATCTTCCAAAGGATATTGCATCCGAGTTGTGCCAGTGTGGAGTTGATGAACAAGTCCTGCTTTTCCAACGCCTCCGCCAAGGAGCAGCTCGGTCCTGAATCCGCCTCCTTCACCCTCGCGTATTTCACGAACCGGGTAATGACCTTCAACGAATCGACAGTCTTGTACAACTCGGAAGCGGGCTGTTTTATTTTCTTGGGTATGGTTCCCAACACAACCTGACCCGTACTTTGTGTGTTCCCGAAATCCATCCAGTAAAGCGGTGTTTCGTAATCACGGTAATTCGAGGTGGGCACGGCTTTCAATACGTTCCATAAGTCAAGCCGTGACTTGATGTTGTCGGTACAGGTGACGGTGATATTCGCCATGTCATCCCGTCTGGCATCTTTCAGCACGGTCGGGAAAATATCCGGTACCGCTTTCCAGTCATTGCCGAAGAAATTGTTCACTCGGGTAATCAGGCATTGCGCCTTGTTCAGTCCAAGGTCGGAACAGCCGAAAAGCTGGCGACCGATGTTGGCATCCGTCACTATGTCCGGGTCATAAAGTGTTACGAACAATCCCGGATGTCCGAGTGCCCGCAATGTCACGTCCAGCCGTGCCAGACAGGTCAATACCTGCGAGCCGGTTCCTCCCGCGCCGATCAGGTTCACCGTGACCGGGTGCTGCGGGTTCAGCAGATAGTTATCTATGTAGTGTACTCTTTTCATTTCAATATATCTTTCAATTTCAAGTTATTCAAAGGTTTCAGTTCGTCGAGGTTGAAAGGCTTGTCCTTTGCGGCCTTTGTCACCAATATCAGGTTTGATCTGGTCGGGTTGCCCCCTCCGCCCAGGTGTGAAAACTCCGTCAGCCAGAACTTCTTCTCCCAATACTCCAACAGGTTTTTGTAGGTCAAATCTCTCGGCTTGTCTATTTTAGCGGAACCCAGACAGACATTTGCCCCTGTCACGTTGAAGAACGGTGCGGCATAAAGCTCCGTCTTTTCCGTCAGTTTCTTGTCCTTGTAAGCATATATACTCAACGAACTGCCACCTGCCACGTAAATGACTCCCGGCAGGTTGTATTTTGCATTCTCTACTTGAAGGGATTCCTTGAAAAACATCATCCGTTTCTGTGGGGAGTTGTACCAGATATACCTCTCACTGCCCTTGCGCGGGTCGCACCACAGCATATTGGGCGGAATCCTTCCGTATGGCGTGGTGCTGTGGCTTTCGGAATAACCGCGCACCAGTTCGTTCATGAAATCCACCGTGACGGGCCGGCCTTCTCCCATCATTCCGTTATCGTCTATATCCCTTATCTCAACAAAATAGTTGTTGTCAGAGGCATAAGAGTTGTCTTTCTCGCCTGAATAGGCAATCAACGCCGCCCTCGGATGGAGCAGCGTCCTCAATTTTTGGGTAAGTTCATTCGTTTCCAACATAATTCAACTGATTAAAGATATGAATTCGTCCGCCCACCGAAAGAACCGTTCCGGGTAATCGTCCATGCTGAACAGTTCTTCGGTATCGGGCGACAGGTCAAGGGCAGTCACCGGAGTGATGTCGTAGGTCTCCCTGCTACAGGAATTGTAATAGTCAACGAGATAGTCGGATACAATGTCGTTGATGTCATACACGACCCTTATCTGCTGTTGCAGGTACATCGGGTGGAAGTCCGGATTCTCCGAGTAATAGGCGTCATAAGCGTATTGCATGATGCCCCGTGCAGGCGTCAGAAACGGGAGACCCCGTTTCATCGCATCGACCAAAGGCTGTTCAAACCCGTTTTGGGGTTCGTATGTATCCAGTGCTTTCGGCAGGTTCTTGTAGTAGGATTTCGATTCCACCCGTTTGAGCAGCCTGCCGATTTTCCCTTCCTGATAGGAGTCCAGCAGTTTCATGCGTTCTTTCCACTCCTCCGGGTCGCTGCCGTCATCCTCCGAAAGCATTTCAAACAAAAAGTCCGATTCTTCGTAATCCACGAATGTATCAATGCCGTTTGCTTTCATCAGTTTATGGATAAAGGTAATGGCAATCCTCCTTAAAATGGGATTGAGCGATTCCAGAAACTTCACCGGGAAGTAGTACAGCGTGAAACTTCCCCACTTGTGGTATTTCCACAGCCGGAAGAAAAGCCTGCCGGCTTCCTGCTCGATGTTGACATGCAGTTCGTCACCGACAAGCGTGTTCATTTCATCGTACAGATTGGCGATGCCTTCCCCGATACTGTTTCCTGGCATGTGTACGCCCTCCTTCTGCAATAGCAGGGAATACCTGAAATACGAATCACGCAGGAATTCGTAGTTATCCCGCGTGATTACGTTTATACTGTTGCATTCGCCGCTGTCGTAACAATCCACGGTAAGATTATTCTGTGCCAGCGGTATGAAGGCTGTGCTTAGAAAAGAATTACGGCCCCGCTTGGAGCCGCAATCCGTTCTTCCCTGTTCACGCCGTACCGTACATTCCTCCGCGTCTGGCCGATGATGAGCCTCGCCAGCTGCCTTGACTGTTGTTCGTCCAATGGTACACATGGTTTCCTTTTCTTGTTGTTCTTTTTCTTTCGTTCCTTCTTCATGCTTCCTATCCTTTGGTCCCGATGGTGGTCTTGAACTCGTACACGGCTTTGTCGTCCTTGATGACCGGTCCGTGTACCGTTGCCGTTGTCAGCTCCGGGTAGAAGTTGGAGTAATAGCTCATGACCATTTCGGGGCTGTCCGACGGGTTGGGATCATCGAGCGTTACCATTCCGCTGCCTTTCTTGAATGTGAATGAGCGTGCCATTCCTGTTACTTCGAGTGCCATAATCTTATACTGCTTGATATTGTGAGACATGATTTTCTAACATGGACTGCGGAAAATCGGGATATTCCTCGTAATCCTCCGGACGGTAATTGGGTTCATCCTCTCCGGCGTGATAATGTGGGGAGAGTTCTTCAGGGTGCTGTACCGGCTCCTGCCAATGTGTCCCATGGTATCCCCCGTGTGCGGGTTGTGGAGCCTGTTGCGGTACTGGCTGCTGTCCCATATAGGGTTGCGGTTGTGGCTGGGCGTAATATTGTGCCGGTCCCTGCGGCGGTTGTTGCGGTGGCCACATTGTCTGCTGTTGCTGAGGATTGGCTGCCGGTCTCTGCTGTCCGCCAGGAGCCTGAGCCGCCATCGGTCTCTGTGCCTGCGGTTGCTGAGGATACTGTGGAGCCTGCCGCGGTTGTTGGACTGGTGCGGCTGCCGGTTGTGCCTGCGGCTGTTGTGGCTGCGGAGCCGGTTCTTCCATCAGTTCAAACAGACTGCCCTTGTTCATCGCCTTTGTCTGTTCCGCCACCATCTCGTCAATCTTCTTCTGGTCCTGCGGTTTGGCGTAAAGACGTGCCTGTCCGAGTGCGGTAACCGCCTCCTTGTGGTTCTTGGCAGCGATCAGTTCCTCCGCTTTCTTGAAATGTTTCTCGTACTTCTCCCGCTTCTCCTTTTCCTCCTTCGTCTCCTTCGCTTTGGTCTCCTTTGCCGCCTTGCTCTCGGACGCTGCCTTCTCAGCCTGCGCCTCGAACTGCGCCATGTTGGAAATCAGTCCGGTAGTCTTCTGTATAGGACGTGCTACGGCTTGTAGGAAGCCTGCGTCCAGTTCCTGCGGATGCCCGCTGACGGTCAGTGGTACGAGGTGGTTCTGGGCTTCGTCCTTCAGCCCGTTCGACTTCGGCAGTAAGGATACTGTCAGTTGTCCGTTCGCTTTGCGGATGACAAGCGTGAGATCCACGCCTTCGGTCATCATCTGGTGGATTGCTGTAAAAAACATAATTTGATGTATTAAAAGTTATTACTGGGTTTTATTCTTCACTGAACAGTTTGGCCAGCAGCCTGTTCCTGTCGGGATGGCGGCTGATTTCCAGAATCGGGTTCAACAGGGTGGAGATGTGTACCGGCCCTGTCGTCCCCCGTGGCGGGAACTTGACGGCAGGTTCGGGTTCCACCGTCCTTTTTCTTCTCGTTACCGGCATGGGCATCCTCATGGGAGCCGGCGGTGCGCTTGTTGCAAATGCTTGGTTCATGTCTCTTTATTTTTTTTAATTGTGAATATTCGGGCTTTGGCAGCCCGTGAACTACAAGGGCCCGACGGCAGATGCCTTCGGTAAGGCAAGGTTTTCGGGAAAAATACCGCAAGCCTCCGGCGAGGATGATTTTTTCCGAAACCGCAAGGCTTGACCTTGCCGTCCGAACAAAGGCATTTGCCAACTTTGCCCGGTAGTTTCCGGTATGCCAAGTCTGTGTTTTCATCCCTTTTCCTTTTATTCCTGTCGTTATGGTTTCCGGTTCCACAGAGGGCGGAAAACAAAAAGAGCCGTCCCGGAAGACAGCTCTGTTCTGTAAGGTTCCACTTGATTTTGTATGGCAGTTATGTTTCATGGTCAAATATTGTCAGGATACCAGAAAACTGAGTATGCAGAAAAGTATGGCCGCAGCCACCAGAAGGCAAGCTATCCGGTACAGGAACCTGAAGAATCCCCTAAAACACACGATGGCTACCGCAGCCCACACGGGGGATATGCCCCGTGTGTACATATAACTGAACACGATGAAGGCTGCAAAGCCCAATGCGATGGTCCGTACCCATCTGTTCGCTTGAATCTTGTCGATATATTCCCTTGTTTTCATGACATTCCGGTATTAACGGGTGAAACAGTCTTTTCCAATTTCAAGGGCCGGGATGCGTACCGCCTCCACAGGCAAGGTTTTCGGAGGAAAATACCGGAGCGGCGCGAGGATGATTTTCCCCGAAACCCGGAGGGCCTGACCTTGCCGGTGGAAAAAGGCGGTGCGCTACCTTTGCCCGCGAATTGGAATGACGGTGTTATTTTTTCTTTCCGTTCCCGGTTTTCGGGAACGAGAATACCGTGTTGTATTCCGCATCGAAGGTGACGGCGGCATCGAACGGTACACCTTTCTTTCCCTTGAACCCCTTGATGAGTCTGGTGGTGCCGGAGGAGAAAAGCTGTTCCATGTGGGTGTCGGTCAGTTCCTTGTTCAGAATACGGCGGAACACCAGCAGCCCGCACCCGTCATGGTCGCACCTGGCCACTTTGGAACGGAGGATGATTTTTCCCGTCTTGCACTTGGGGCAGGTGAATGCCCTTTCCTGCATCGCCGGAAAATCCAGACGCAGGATCTCTTCGGTTGCCCTGCGGGTGTAATCCAGGATGGACTGCATGAAGGTTTCCGTATCGAGGGTATGCCTCTCCACCTGCGCCAGGGTCTTCTCCCAGCTTCCCGTCAGTTCCACGTCCGCCACACGCATGTCCTTCACCGCCTCATAGATATACATCCCTTTTTCGGTCGGGATGATGCTTTTGCCGGAGCGGGCGATATAGTCACGTTTGATAAGGGTGGTAATGATGGCGGCACGGGTGGCGGGTGTGCCTATGCCCAATTCCTTGATAGCCTCCTTTGCCTGTTCGTCCGTGATGTTTTTCCCGCAGGTCTCCATCGCCGCCAGCAGGGTGGCCTCCGTGTACAGCGGCTTGGGTAGGGTCTTCTTCTGCGCCATCCCGTGTCCCATGACCGGAACAGTCTCGCCTTCGGCAAACTCCGCCGTCCCCCCGTCACGTTCCGGCTCGTCCTTCTCCCTGTCCTCCTTTCTGGCGAACACGCCGCGCCAGCCCGGTCTGACAATGGAGGAAGAGCGGGAACGGAACGCCATTCCCTCGCAGGCACATTCCATGACCAAAAGTTCCTTCTCGCAGGGTGGCGAGAATGCTTCCAGCATCCTTCCGGCTATCAGGGTGTAAACGGTAGATTCCGCCTCGGACAACCCTTCGGGTGAAATGCCCGTGATAATCAGGGCATGGTGGTCGGTCACTTTCGTGTCATCCACGCTGCGGGTATTCAGATCGGACATGTCGAAAGACTGTCCGTATTCCCTGAATTCCGGCATGGAAACCACTTTTCCCAGCAAGGAAGGAATGTGCCGCATGACATCCTCCGGGATATGGCGGCTTCCCGTCCTCGGATAAGAAATAAGCTTCTTTTCATACAAGGATTGGGCGATGGAGAGGGTCTTCTCCGCTGTCAGGTCATAATGGACGTTGCAATCTTTCTGGAGCGTGGTCAGGTCGTACAGAAGCGGGGCCTGTTGGAAAGTCCTCTTGTGTTCCGACCCAGTGACTGTCGCCACAGAACCGGAAGTGATTTTCCGGTATGCCGCCTCTGCCGCATCCTTTTCCTTGAACTCTTCCGTGTGGATGAACATGCGGTGCGCGTCCTGCCGTTTCAGCGTGAGGTGCAGCTGCCAGTAAGGGGTGGAGACGAAATTCCGGTTCTCCTTGAAGCGGGCACAGACCATGGCGAGCGTCGGGGTCTGTACACGTCCTATGGAGTTGTTCGCCGAGCCGGAGGCTACCGCCAGGGCACGGCTCGCGTTCATGCCCACCAGCCAGTCCGCCTTTGCCCGGCAGTCGGCGGCGGCATACAGGCTGTCGTAGTCGCTGCCGTCCCGGAGGTTCGCCAAACCCTCGCGGATGGCCTCGTCGGTGAGAGAGGAGATCCACAGGCGTTTGAACGGTTTGGTATAGCCTAAGTAGGAATATATCCAGCGGAAGATAAGTTCCCCTTCACGGGCACAGTCGGTAGCCACGATGATGCTGTCGCACCGGTCGAACACGCTGTCGATGATTTTCAGTTGTTTGGCGGCGGCGATGTCCGTCACCATCCCTTTGTCCGTCCTGACCTGGCGGGACACCAGACGGAACGGGTCCGGCAGCATCGGGAGGTTTTCGGCGGAGGTTTTCGTGTAGCCATACGCACCGGGCATGGCGAGCGACACCAGGTGTCCCAACGCCCACGTGACCATATACCCGTTACCTGTACAGTAGCCGTCTTTCTTGTCGGTAGCCCCGACCACACGGGCTATATCCATGCCGACACTCGGTTTTTCTGCAATGATTGCTTTCATGTTCGGATAAAATTTAAGCCGTTCCCCGCTACCGGAACCGGAAAACGGGAAACGGCGGTTTGACATTTTTTACTTGTTATAATGGATGAGCGTTTGTCAGGCCACCGGCTTGACACCGAGGATTTCAATCAGTGCCCCGTCGTCCTTGCGCACCAGTTGCAGGGTGGCGTCCATCACCACGTCCACGCCCAGCAGCACGAGGCTGAGTGACATCACTCCTGTCTTTTCTCCCTTGAGCAACGTATCAAGTTCCCCCGACATTTCCAGCTCGTCCTTCAGGATCCCGATTCCCGCGAGTTCTTCCCAGTTCACGTCTTCCGCCTTGAATGGCGTGTTGTTTTTATTGTTTACGTTCATATTTCTGTTTTTTTGATTTGACATTCATTCTGATTCACGCTCAGGCAATGCTTGCCCCCTTGGACTTGCGGCCAGCCTGTTCCTGTCCCTGCTTCTGGGCGTTCGCCACCACGTTGCGCTGCGATGCGTCACGCTTGCGGTCCGGGTTCTCGTTATAGAAGTCCAGCCTGCCCTGGTTGAAGTTCGCCTTGACATACTGCGAGATGGTCTTTCCATCGTAGCCTTTGATGCCCTCGACCAGTACCGCCTTGCCGCTCTGGAGGTCGGCACGCTGGTTTCTCGTCAGTTTTACGTCCCATACCTTTTCCGGTATCTTGAACTCGGCACGCTGCTCGAAGCCGTCCGGCGTGCGTGAGTAGCTCAGGCGTCCCGTTTCCAAATCCGCCTTGATGAAGGAGGAGAACTCCTCGCCCTTGCGGTTCACCATGTCGTTGAGGAAGATGACTTTGCCCTCGCGCAGTTGTTGCTGTTCCTCGGCGGTGATTTTCACGCCGCCTATTTCATTCGGGATGTAAATTTCACGCGCTCCCTCCGGGGAATCGGGATTGTAGCGTGTGTAGGAAGGTCTGCCCGTGGCCTCGTCCAGCTTGACATACGAGGAGAACAACTCACCGTCCTTGCGCTCCATACCCTCCACGAAGATGGCCTTGCCCGCGTTGAGGTCTTCAATCTGCTGCTTGGTAAGTTCCACTCCGCCCAGCGACTGTCGGTTGAAGAGTTTGTCGTTCTCGAAGATGTATTCGATGCCCCTGCGTTCGGCGTTGACCTGGATGTGGGCGTCGAACTCCTTGCCGTTATTGGAAATCATGCCTTCGATGAACACTTTCTTGCCTTCCCGCAGGTCGTTGATTTCCTGGTCGGTCAGTTTCACACCTTTGATTTCTTGCGGGATGTAGGCGTTTTCCGCGCGCATGGCGACCACCTCGTTGGTGAGCTTGTCGATGCTGATGAAAGAAGGGATGTATTCGCCGTTGCGCCCTTTCAGTTCCACCACACGCCCCATGTTGCCTGTCTCCAACAGGTTCTTCTTGTCCTCTTCGGAGAAGATGTGACCGAAGTACGGGCGTTCGAGTTCGGGTTTCTGGCGGATGCCGTGGATACCTAATACGATAGGGCCTCCCACGGACTGCTGGAATGACAGTCGTGCATCGGTACGTAATACGGCGGAGCCGAAATTCATGCTGATGGGTACCACCTGGTTGGTCTTGTAGCCCCTGAGCATCTGGTCAAGGAGACCGCGCTCCATGAGGTATTCACGGGAAAGTCCGAAATTCTTCAGTTCCTCCCAGTTGATCATGGACTCGTTGTAGCGGTACTTGGGTTGCTGCGTGCCGTCACCTTGGGTGGCCTGCTGCTGTGTCTCATTTTTCTTTGCCATTTCTTCTTGATTTTGATTGTTGATACTTTGGTTTTCCTTGTCGCGTGGAACGATTTCGTATTTTTTGAGGAAGTCTTCCACGGCTTTTGTCTGCTTTCCGGCGGCGAGGTCTTCGATGGCCTGCTTCACTTCCGGGCTGTCCAGCGTATCCGCCTTGACGGAGAGGATGCCGAAACGGGTCGGGTCTTTGAGCTGGCTCCAGAAGTTTTTCACGAAATTCTCGAACATGTTGGCGTACCGGTCGATTTTCAGGAAGGAGTTGCTGTGTTCCTTGTCTGCCGGAACGGTGCTGTATTTCCCGTCCTTTCCGATTTTTGACACCGCCTGTAAAATCAGTTCCATCTTGTCGAGTATGAACACGATGTCACTCATCTGTTCGTTCTCGCTCACTTGCGGCTTCAGGGGTTCGTCCCTCACATTTTTCTTTGCCATAACTTTGAGTTTTTAGAGTTGATAACTACTATTGTCACCGCAAATATATATAGCAAAATTTGATAAATAATTGATTTTTAATTAGTTGAACTACATATTACATCATTTGTCATCACGTTTCACCGCAGGGTGACAGCACGAAAACGAAAAAGGGAAAAAACAGAGGGAAAAGGGCGGGCCACAAGGTACGGGAAGGCAGAGAGAAACCGAAGCAGGGAAAGGGACGAAGAGGGAAAAAGAAAACCTATATTATGCAGAGTTGAGAGCGAGCTGCTTTTGTCCCTACTTCCTTGTATTTCTCATAAGACAGGCGACCGAAAGGAAAAGGATTTATGATAGGATAGATGTTCCAATTGGGACGGTCTGAATTTTATAAAGTACTCCCGTCAGGTTTTGTCTTGACCTTGTTCTATGCGTCGTAGGTCGCTTCGCTTGCTAAGTCCCGACCTTTTCACCCAACTCGGACGGCGATACCGGAACGTTTTTTCGAAGAAAAATTACCGCAGGGAATTTTTTGTACGAAAACCGGAGGCCTGAACGTGAAAGGTATCGTCCTCCGAGTTACCTTCTCAGAGGGACTTAGTGAGTGAAGCGTGACTTAGGATGGTAGTTTATGGAAGAATATGGAAAAATTACCCTTTGAACGAAAATGCGCATCTTTTTAGTGCAATGGTAATCATTTTTTGAGTACCTTTGCACTAAAATTACGCATTATGACAATACGTGAATGGATTAGAGATAGAGAGATAAGTGGATTTCCAACTTTTTCGGTTGAAGAAATTAGGTTGGCATTGCCACATTATTCAGAGCAGGTCATTAAAAATGATTTGTTCCGTATATCATCACAAGGTATAATATATCCGGTCTATAAAGGTTTCTACGTTATTATTCCTCCTCATTATGCTGCCAAAAGAATGGTACCACCGATATATTACATAGATCAGTTGATGTCGTATCTAAACAAGCCTTATTATATTAGTCTCTTAAATGCGGCAGAAATTCATGGTGCAGCTCATCAACGTCCACAGAAATTTTCTGTAATGTCGGTATTTCCAAAGTCTTCTGTTTCGCAATCAAAGAACAATACACTTGTTTGGGTATACCGCAAGGAAATTCCAACAGATTTTTTGTTATCAAAAAATTCTGAAACAGGAGTGATATATTATTCGAATGCAGAATTGACAGCTCTTGACATTGTACAATATGAGCAATATATAGGTGGACTTTCAAGAGCATCTACTATATTGGAAGAACTTACAGAAAAATTAGATTTTCGTGGTGCTTCCAATAAGTTGTTTGGTTATACATCAATCGCAACTATACAACGACTGGGATATATACTGGATGAAGTTCTAAATGCAGCAGAAATTGCAGATACGCTATATATGGAATTGACTTCATATGTAAAGCGTTTCAAATATATTCCTCTAACTATAAATAAACCAAAAGATTGCGCGGAAAGGAATAACCGTTGGAAAATTTTTGTAAATACGATAATAGAAACTGACGAAATATGATAAACAGAACAGCCATCACTCAATGGAATAAGATAGTTCCATGGAATGACAACGCACAAGTAGAGCAAGACCTCATTATATCACGTGCGTTAGTCGCTATTTTTAGCGATGAGTTTCTTGCTTCACAATTAGCATTCAGGGGAGGAACTGCACTCCATAAACTATATCTGACGCCACAGCCCAGATATAGTGAAGATATTGACTTAGTTCAAATTACTCCCGGACCGATAAAGCCAATAATGTTCAGACTTGGGGAAGTTTTGGATTTTTTGCCGGATAGAGTAACAAAACAAAAACGATATAATAACACGATGTTGTTTCGTATGGAATCGGAAATACCTCCCACAATTCCTCTACGCTTAAAAATCGAGATAAACTGTTTTGAGCATTTTAATGAACTTGGATTAGTCAAAATACCATTTGAAATGGAAAATAGTTGGTTCTCAGGCAAGTGCGGAGTAACAACATATCGTTTAAATGAACTGTTGGGAACAAAACTGAGAGCCTTGTACCAAAGGAAAAAGGGGCGAGACCTTTTTGACTTGTATGTCGCTTTGTCTGAAGCATCAGTTGATGTCGAAGAAATTATGCGTTGTTACCACCGTTATATGTCTTTTGTTGTTCAACAACCACCGACATACAAACAGTTCATTAATAATATGGAAGAGAAGATGTCTGACTCTGAGTTCTTAGGAGATACACAAAATCTTATCCGTCCGGAGAGGGAGTTCAATCCTCAGTTGGGGTACGACCTTGTTCGCTCTCAATTAATAGACAGATTGCAAAAATAGCATATCAATAAAAGTAACACCTGAAAAAGAAATATTGCCGGTATCTAAATTTGCCATATAACGATTTAATCTTTGATTTTTGCGGAAAACCTGCGAGAATTGATTTTTAATCCGTCAAATACAGATTTTAGCTTTCTGATTTTGGAGATTTCAGAATGAGCAGACGGAAATAAAATATGAGCGAAGAAAGTGTAAAAGGTAATCAGATTTTGAGTACTTCTGCGCTTTTTTCGCTCAACACAAACTGCGAAACGATTTTTCAAGTGTGTATGCTCCAGCCGTGAAACGGTCCACCAATCATTACAGCAAATGACCGATCCGGCTTGCCGTGATAGAGAAGCCCTCCGACAACGCCCCTTGTCCCGTCTTTCGCCACTTCAGCGAAACCGAATGAATATGGTGCGAAATCGGTGTACAGTTCGATTTCATACCTGCCATTGGAGTTGACCTCCCATTGCTTGAGCCGTTCAATACATTTGCTCAACGTTTCATCACCGATGCTTTTCGCATACTTGACGGTATTCTCGTAGTGTTCCTGACATTTGATTTTCATGTCTGATGTTTTTAAGTTGTTTGTAACAATTCTTCGTATATCCCGAAACCAATGCATCCGGCTATGATGAAATCCTCCTTACCTTTATCCGCCAGTGATTTTAAATTTTCCAAGCTGTCGCAGTAGAAGAATATCTCATCGTCCTTTTCGTTGTCGGAATCCATCGCCAGCGCAATCCTCACTTCTTCCGTTTCCAGCGTGTCGCACCACCGGATAGTGCAGTCCGCATAATGAGGTTCACGTCCCTGCTCACAGTAGAATTTCAGGAAATGGCTACCTATTTCCTTCTTGACTTCATCCGCCTTTTTCCAGATACTATCATCCACGATTTCAAATCCGAGTCCTTCCACCAGCAGGCATGTTCCCTTGTCATATACCATCATGGTGCGCTTTCCCATGTGTTTTTCGCGTATTTCCGCCCAATTCGGCAAGTCCCAACGCTCCACGGTCCAGATCCCTCGGTAATCCTTCGGGATGGAATTGTATTCGCTTAATGTTATCTTTCTCATAGCAGGTAGTTTTAGTTTGTTACAAAAGTCACCTTGTGAGTCTTGCACGGTTTCCCGAATGCCGGACGTGGGTTGAACTCCGTGCATGATTCCCAATCCACACTCATCGTGTAGCCGTTCGGGAAATTCTCGCCGATGAACCGGCTTATCATTTCCAAATCCTCGTTCGGCAGGAACAATTCTTCCTCGATGCCGTACTCCAATGCGAAAATCGCCCATTCAGGAATGTTATCCCAAACGAGCGTCTGTCTGTTTTTCTTGTGCATAATGTCAATGTTTATTGCGGTGATACCATAAGGCTGTTGATGATTCCTTCCAGTTCCGTTTCCCATTTGTCCGTACCGTCCATGACCGACGGATAGGTCAGTTGCTGCCACTGCCGGTAATCAAACAGTTTCATTCTCAGCGGATAGTAGTCGAACAATTTCCGGTTGCCAAAAAATACTCTCAGGTGGTTGGTTCCCACCTCCATCAGTTTCAGACCATAATTGTCAAGAATCTCATGGAATCTTTTCATCGGTGTAAAGTTGCTTCTCTTTTTCATGTCATTTCTGTTTTTTATTGTTTGAATTTTATTTCAGCAGCACATTCTGTACAGGTCATCATCGGTCAGTGTACATAGTTCCTCATCCGTGCAGTAACCGTCAATCTCCTCGCTCGCTTCCATCGCTTCATAAATGCCGTTATGCATATCGTTCACCAGCTCATCGCACAGGCTTTTTACTGACACCCTGAAAATGTCATTACCGACTTGGATTTCCCGAACTGGATAAGCCACTCCTTTCCAGTAGGTCTTTTCTATGGCTATTTCATCGGTACATCCCTCCATGCGTTCCAAGTATTCCTTGATGATGTCCCCATGACAAGGATTCGGCTTGCAGAAACACCCCAATGTCTTGCCCTGCAATTCTCCGATTCGTCTGCGGAACTTTTCATCCGTACTTAAACGATAGTAGAAATACTTCCTGTAACGGTCCAGCGTGCCGCCCCTTGTCATTGTCGCTTCCAGCCTGAACGGATTTCCGAAATAACCGTCTTTCCCTTGTCCCGCTCTTCCTATATATACATCACAGGATTCCTTGCGGATATTGACCACTCTTGTATTGCTCATAACTTGTTTTTTAGTTAAACAATTCCGACCGGCGAGCCGGTATTTTATTTCTTGCCTGCCTTACCGTTCCGTGCCGGATTGTGCAAGGCTTTTCGGGAAAATACCGCAAGCGGAGCGCGGAAGATTTCCCCGAAAACCCGTAGGGCTCGACCTTGCTCAATCCAAAAGGCACGGGACGACCTTTGCAGGCTAAAATAAAAAAGCGGCCTTTCAATGGCTATTCATTATCCTTGTCATTTTCTTCCTGTGGTATCAGGTGTTTCAAATCAGGGTCGTTCTTTATACGGGTCATCTCATCTTCGATTATCCGCACCACGTCCGCTTTTATCTGGGAATAGTTCCGGTCTATCTGCTGTTGCATGATGTCGTTGCCGTCCGCATCCTTGAACTCGTTGATGACGGGTATTTTCTTGTAGGCTTTGGTTTCCGCTGCTACCTTCTCATTATCGACAATAATGCGGGCATGGAAAATCTTCTGGTCAATCTCTTCCCCGAAGTTATCCGCTACGCTGCCCACGAATGTACCCTGTGAGAGGTTGGCTATTTTCGATGCCGGAATGAGCGAATCCATCTGCGTGTTGATGGAGGTGGAGGTGTCCTGCCGGTTGATGGAAATGGACTGCCGCTGTTGGAGTATCTTACCGAAGCGTTCCGAAAGGTTCTTAGCCGTTTCTCCCACGACCTGACCGCTGAAGATGTTGCCCACCGTATTTTGGATTACCTTCGCTTCTTTTTCACCGTAGTCACGGGTCAGCTGAGAGAAGTCCTGGAAGCCGAGACATACCGCCACCTTGTTGCTTCGTGCGGTGGCAATGAGATTGTCAATACCGCGAAAGTAAATCGTGGGCAGCTCGTCTATGATGATGGAAGACTTCAGTTGTCCCTTCTTGTTCACCAATTTTACGATACGGCTGTTGTACAGTCCGAGGGCGGCTGAATAGATGTTCTGCCTGTCGGGATTGTTACCGACACACAGGATTTTAGGGTGTTCGGGATTGTTCAGGTCGAGCGTGAAATCATCACCGGTCATCACCCAGTAAAGCTGCGGGGAAATCATCCTTGAAAGCGGGATTTTTGCCGAAGCGATCTGGCCTTGCAACTGGTCTTGTGCGCCCCCTTGCCAGGCGTCCATGAACGGGGAAAGGTAGTTTTCCAAAGACGGATACGAGGTAAGAATTGTGAAAATATCGGCATACGGCTTGTTCAGAAATTCTATCGCGTGAGGGAACGTGCAGTATTTTCCGTCCTGGTAGATGCGCAAATACCATATAATAGCCGCCAAAAGAATAATCGGGGATTCCACGAAGAAATCGCCCTGTTTCTGTATATCGGGTAAGTCAAGGGCATTGCTGCCCCCTTCTCCCCTAAGAACCGTACGTGAGAGTTTCCCCTCATACGGCTCAAGCAACTCAATATTTCTATTTGTTGTTAGAAATCGGCTCATACTTTCAACATTTTCGTTTATTTCGCTTGTAGCAGTTGTTGTGGACAAGTTGCCGTACAATCGAACCACCAACAGATATTTCGTTGACGTTCCATGCTTTTGTACAGTCTAT
The DNA here is from genome assembly GCF_003602965.1 of Bacteroides sp. AF25-5LB. Lineage (NCBI taxonomy): Bacteria > Pseudomonadati > Bacteroidota > Bacteroidia > Bacteroidales > Bacteroidaceae > Bacteroides > Bacteroides sp. AF25-5LB. The sequence goes on along the minus strand of NZ_QTMC01000007.1, from coordinate 59,863 downwards.
TTCCTTGCCACATAACGGACAAATCCGGTTCTGCTTGTTCCATAAATATAAGAGAGACTTACGTCCTTTGAGAGATTCCAGCATTTGTTGCTCCTTACGCTGAGAGAAATAATCATCGTATTCCGGGTCAAAAGGATTTGCCTCTCCCTTGACTTGCTTGTACGGAGTATAATGTATATCCGACAATCTTTTAAGGGTCAGGTAGTTCACTTTCATACTTTTCGTTTCATATTTCCACGCAAACGTCCATTTGCGTCCCCGAATTTCATGCCAATACCTGTCTGCGACCCAAGACTTGCGTTTCTTAGGGTGACGACGTAAGGCCCATTTCTTCGTGAGATTATAAATGTGGTAGTCGCAACCATGAAAAGCATCGGTCGATGCACCATATCGGTAATAGTTACCCCATCCTGTGATTACAGGATTGAGCATTCGTATCAGCGATTCCTGCTTACACATCTTATGTCCTTTGACTATGTCACTGATTTTTGCCCTAAAGCGTTTCTGTGCGTCTTTGGACGGAGATGTGTATAGCTTTTTGCCGAACTTCCTTACATTGAAACCCAAGAAATCAAATCCGTCATATATGTTCGTAATAGTAGTTTTCTCTTCGGATAAGGTAAGACCTCTTTCTTTGAGAAATTCTATCACTATTGGTTTGACTTCGTTTTCCAATAGTTCCTTATCTCGGCCTGTGATTATAAAGTCGTCAGCATAGCGAATAAGATTTACCTTGTAATGGAATGTCTTGTTGTTACGCCATAGTCTTTTGAATCTTTTAGCCAAGAGCGGCTGAAGCCCGTCAAGTACCATGTTTGCAAGTGTCGGTGATATGATACCTCCTTGTGGCGTACCCTCTTCTGTCGGGAATAGTTTTCCGTTGAACACAGCTCCACATTTCAACCATTTTCTGAGTATTGTCTTATCCATAGGGATATTCTCAATGAGCCAGTCGTGGCTGATGTGGTCGAAACAGCCTTTTATATCTCCCTCCAAAATCCATTCGGGAGAATGTTGGCGGTTTAAAACCGTATCAATCTGACGGATTGCGTCCATTGTCCTGCGCTTCTTTCGGAAGCCGTAGGAGAAACGGTCGCCTGTCGTTTCGGCTATCGGTTCCAATGCCATGAGATATAAAGCCTGCATCGCCCTGTCTTTCATGGTCGGTATTCCCAACGGTCGGAGTTTACCGTTCTTTTTCTTGATGTGAACCCTACGGAGTGGCTGCGGATTGTAGCCACGGCGTTTCAGTTCACTGATTGCTTTGTACTTGCGCTTGGGAGAGTCCCAAAGCTGTTTATCTACTCCAGACGTTTTCTTCCCTTTGTTGGAAGTAACCCTCTTTACAGCCAATGCCTTGGCGTAAAAAGAGTGAGTGAGCATCCATTGCAAGGCTTTCACCTTGTTATGTCTGCCTTCTTTCTGAGCCTTTACAATACGCGCTTGAAGCTTTCGGACATAGGCTTCGCACTTGGACCAGTTCATACCGTCCCAAGTCAGATTCCTGTTGTCAGCAGGCGCACACGATGTCTTAGTTTCGTTCATTTGCTTTCCTCCTTTTGAAAGTTCTAAAAGTTATCTTGTAAAGAGTTACCATATACGGAAGTCTGCCCACTTTCGTGTCGGATGATGTTATCCACAATCAGCCCGTGATGTCGATTCAATCCGTATCCTCCCCATTACAGGGAGGCGTTCGCTTTCTCCGTTATCTCATACCTGCACCCCTTTCGGCTTGCCTTGCGGTTCGCTTACTCGCGTTGTTACGAGAGAGATACAGGCTTGCCCTGTTCCACGTAATTGACAAAAGGATAGTTTAGGTTCTGTCAAGTCCACCGGCAGTGCCATGTCCGTGTAACCCCAACATGGGCAGGGGTTATCCGACTGCTTACCTTTTGGTGAGAGCTAAAGTATCTTCCGCTCCTTCAAACCTCACGATGGCTAAAGACAGTTCACTTATGTTAACCATGCTATCCAGCCTCGCCACTCGGCAGTATGATACTAACCGCCCTTGACGTTCCCTCACGGTTCAGTCTTGTCCTTTCGGAGAGTGTACTTTGTCCTATAAGCTTGGCACAACCCATCACTGGAGATGCACCTTATAGTAGGCTACCGCTGACGGAACAGCGGGTTAAATCATGCAACTAATATCACTGTTTAACAATCAATTACGCGACTTTACAGGTCACACCCAGGTCTTGTTCAAATTGAGCATAATCGTGTAGGCAGATTCGTAGGCATCCGAGATGTCCGCCATGAATTTCGGGTTGATGGGATTGCACCTGTGCGAACGTCGCGGATCATCGAAATTGATGACATAAAATTCCGGCTTCACTTTGTAATTCTGAGTGTGTTTAAGTAGATGGTTATAAGCAATTTCGGACAAATCTGGAAACTTATAATCGTAAATATACATGGCGAAGGATTTTTCAATCTGCTGTTTTATGTAGTTGTTTACCACTGCGTAGCTCTTACCCGAGCCGGGAGTTCCAAGCACGATGGACGCACGAAAAACATTTACAACATTAATCCATCCGTTCCATTCCCTGCCTTGATAGACGAACTTTGTCGGCAGGTTGACGGAATACTCGTTCTCCATGAGCCGTGTCTCCTGCATGAAACTCTCGTTGGCGGTATTGAATACATCTTCCATGAGGTTGTGTTTCAGCATCCGGCTTATCCACACGCCGGACATCAACAACAGGATATACCCGGCTGTAAGTGTTGCCGTGTACAAGGTGGCATTGACCATCGGACTGAACGGCAGGTCGAGCATCCACCAGTTCATGAAAAACAGCACCAATCCGGCAAGGAAAGAGGCATATATTTTCTGCCATGTCATCTTCTGATTCTTTACGCCTTTTGTTCCCAAACACGAGAGGGCAAGGAATATGACGGCAAATACTTTTGTGATGAGCAGGTTGCTGAAAAGCCCCGCTGTCCTCTGGAAATTCAGGAGTATCCTGTCGACTACCCCGATATTGATACCCATATCCACGAATGAACGGTAGCAGTACCAATAGACGTGGATGACAATAAACACGATGGATATGGCACGCATGAACTCCATGACCTTGGCCAGTCCCCTCAAATCATCTTCTTGTTGCATAATGAATATAGTTTTAATGGTTTATAAAATCTGTAATCAGGATATTCCGCGGGAACGGCGTTTCTTTTTCTTCTTGCGTTGCAGCCTGCGGGCAAGCGCCTCTTCCTGCGGGTCGGGACCGTTGGCGTCAATGCCGAAGATTCCGAAAGCCTGTTCGATGGAGCTTTCCATTTCGGAGGAGAAAACGCCTTGCCGATTAAGAGCAGGCATTGGCATATCCAAGTCAGGCATATTGGTCGGACTGTTAAACAGCCGCTCAAAAGCGTTTGCCGAAAACTCTTTTCCAAGTCGGGAACCGTTATATACCTCACGGTTCTTATGGTCGATGAAAGTTGCGCCATAGATACGTCCTTCATCATTTTCACGGAATACCACATCAATACCTTTCCCGGCGAGCAAACGGGTGAACTCCTCCTTGTTTCCACGGCATCCGTGCATGGCAAGCGCCACTTCGTTCCGTATCTTCGGTTGCCATTTCTTGTTCTTGTATTCACGGGCGTTGTACCCGATACGCTTTTCCAATCCCTCGTAGCCGTAGCGTTTTTCGATAAGAGAAGATTTGACGGGCGTACATATCGGCTTGCCACTATCATCGGTCATCGTATAGACAATTCCATTATAGGGTGTTCCTTCAAATTCGCCTTTTACTTGTTTCGCCTCGATATTGAAACAGGAGAGCAAGGCGCTGTACTCGCCGAAAGACTGGAAACGATAAGTGGAGAATACACTCTTGACGATATTGGAAACCTGCCGCTTCACATCACCATTTTGGTAGTCAGCCTTTTTCAGATACGGCTCCAATAGTTCCTTGCGCTTGTCATCCACCTGTTTCAACCCGAATTTCTTTTCCAGTTCCCGGCAGGCTTTCATCGAGCGGTTCCACTCGTAGGCGTCGTCTATCTTTTCACCTTTTTCGTTCACGCAGGTGGAAACGATATGGATATGCCTCCGGTCTATGTCCTCGTGCATATATACAATGTAAGGCTGGTTGCCATAGCCCATTCGCTGCATATACTCCCTGGCCAGTTCCGTGAATTGCAAATCCGTGAGCCGGTCGTCCAAAGAAGGGTTCAACGATATATGCAGGACTGGCTTTTCTGTATTCTTGTTGGCAAGCAGGTAGTTGTCAAACGCCCACAGGGTCTGTTGCATGACACGCTCCGTGTTCCCCGACACATTGGCAATCATGCGGTTCCCGTAAATGATGCGGGCTGTATTGTCGTTCACTTTCTGCAGGTTGTAGATGATTGCACCGTAGAGCGAAGCACCTCTGTTGATTTTAGCCACCATTTTCCTCCTCCTTCCGTTGTTTTATCAGATAGTTTTCTTCAAACTCACGGGTCAGCATGATAATCCGCTTGCTCAGCAACACTAAGTCTATTGTTGCTTTTTCCAGATTACGGAGCAGGACGAAAGCCCGTTTCTCCCCGAAATTTGTCTTTACGGCTTTCACCGTCTGGTTGTAGTTGTTGCCGATACTCTGGAATTGGTGGTAGAAATTGGTCAGGCGGATATAATAATCCATCGTCGCCTTGTCTATTCTCACCACCTTGATTTCCTTGCCGAAAATCATTGTCTTGATAAACTTGGAGCGTTCTTTCAATCCTGATTTTTGGAATTGAATATCAAAACGTCCGTTCTCTTCCGAGTTCAACCGTACCACATAACGATGCACGGCAGGGTCGGATTTTGGTTTCCTGCCTGCGCTTTTTCTTGAGTTTTTCTTCTTGTTTTCTTCCATACGCATTGATATTTTCAGTTTCTAATCTTCCGGCCCCGGATTCACGACTTTGGAGTGAATCCTCCCCGAGCCGTCAGGCGAGTGGCAAGTTGTTTTGAGTGCCCGAATTTATTTCGGGTGCCTCAAAACACAACTTGCTATGTTCGCTTGAACATGAATTTTCCTTCGTCAAATTAAGTTTTGACCTTCAGCCTCATTCTTCGGCTTCGGGAAACCTCCGCAGCGGTATCCGTTCCGTTGCCGGTGCAAAGTTATGGCGGTTTATCCTATTGTAAAATAGCGGGTTATATGTAACGTGATGACAAATGATGACACAGGTCGTCACCTCCCTTAAAACATAGTGCAGGTATGAAAAAATACCCTTTTATTTGCAGCGTGAACGGTAAAACAAACCAATAATCAAGTGGCTGTCCGTTGTATTGTCGGTTAGCGAAAACACTTGTTGCAACAGGTGGGCAGTGATTGTTTACTTGCTTTGTTGGGGCAGATAACTATCGGTTGGTCGGTTTGCCGGTTGGTGAGCACAAAGTAACCATATCACTAACAAACCTTGTCACAAAGCAAACAACAGACAAGTAAAACAATAGTGTAATAAACCATTAAAAAAGTTCAGTTATGAAGAAGAATCCGTTATTCGTTGCGGTCAGCAACCAGAAAGGTGGGGTCGGCAAAAGTACAATGTTGGTAACACTTGCCAGTCTCCTGAATTATTCGATGGGCAAGAATGTGGCTATCGTTGATTGTGACGCCACCCAGCGCAGCCTGTTCAATCTGAGGGAACGGGACATGGAGATGGTGGAGATAAACAAGAAGTACATGGTGTTGCTGGAGGAACAGAGGCTCAGGGGATGCAGGATTTATCCTATCAGGCAGGCAAAGCCGGAGAATGCACGCCAGGTGGCCGGAGAGTTGGCGGCAAAAGCAGATTTTGATATCGTTTTCATAGATTTGCCGGGGTCTATGGACATATCCGGCGTTTTGCAGACCATTTTCAATGTGGATTATGTATTGACCCCCATTGCCGCTGACAATTTCGTTATGGACAGCAGTTTTGTCTTTGCCAAAAGTGTTATGAAATGTGCGGAAAACCGGAAGAACATTCCCTTGAAAGACGTGTTCCTGTTCTGGACCAAGGTAAAGAAAAGAAGCAATACCGAAGTGCTTGACAATTATATGGCACTGATGAAGAAACAGGGGTTGAAAATTCTGGATTCAATGATTCCCGATCTCTGTCGCTATGACAAGGAACTCTCATCGCGGACACGTACCTATTTCCGCTGCTCGCTCCTTCCACCGCCGGCAGGACAGCTTAAAGGCAGCGGATTGCAGGAATTGGCAAACGAACTGATTGTAAAATTTAACCTGTAATTGAGATATGGCAAAGAAAATTGTAAAAGTGAATGAAGAAAAAATCAGGGGGTATATGGTCGGTGACATTCCTGATGCCATCGAGAACGAGGATATCATAGTGGTTGAGGTTCCGGAAGAGGAAAACAATGAAAGGCAGGATACGGAAAAAGGAACTGCCCGGAAAAATCCCAAACCTTGCAATATGCCCGAATGTGACAGTAACTTTCGTCAGAAGTATCTGGTGAATACCCCCATGCCAGGACGCATCCAGGTGTACCTGAACCGCAAGCTGTACGACGAGATAAAGAATTATCTCCATGTGATAGCTCCCGAAGTAAGTATTGCGAGCTATATCAGTAACATCATCGCTGAGCATATAGAACTCAACATCGAGGAAATCACCCGAATGTATAAAGACCGTTTTTCACCCCCTAAAATTCAATAGTCATGGAAACAACATTAATTTATTTTTCAGTAAAAGCCATGTCGGCAACCTACATATTATATAAGGTATGGATGTTCATTTTCAGTCCGAGAGTTTATAATTTTTGGGATAGTCAGCTTCGTCATATGCGTATTGCACGTATCCGGTTATGGAAATCACGCAAAAAGCGGATGGCGGAAAAAGCAAGGAAAGCCCGGTATAGGGCAAGACTGGACAAGGCTGAAGCGTGGATTGCACAAGCGGAGAAGGATATCCTTAAAGTCGGGCATGAAGAGAAAACCGAAACGCAGCCGAATCCACTGGACGAGTACAATGAAGTAATCGGAAAGACAAAAATAGTCTATCTTGAAGACCCGGACATGGCGAGAAAAACTCCCACACGTTCTGAACCTATGAAGAAAGAGCCTATAGAGGAAGATGAGGATATAGATCCGGATGATGTGATAGATGGTTTCTCTTCACAAAAGGGACTGACAGAATCGGAAAAACGGGAACTTATGTCAAATGACGGGTGTGTTCCTGACCCGGATTTTTCAAGGGCACTGACTTTTGAAGAATTGAACAATGTCGCTGATGTACTTATTTTGGGGACGGATGACAGAAAGAAAATCCGAAATGCAGCCGAAACCCTGTACCAACTTCAGGATACAGACCTGTTCAGGTTCTTTGCAACCGAATTGAGTACTCAAAGCCAATTGGAAAAACTGCTTAAGGAAAATATGCCAAATGGAAAAGAGGCGCCAAAACAATCTTTGGAACAGATTAGAATTGATTGGAATAAATACATGTAAATATGGAATCGAATGTGAAAAACAAAAAACAACAAGCAATGCCGAAGTCAGAAGCAGAATCTTTTGGCATAAAAAGAAATCCTGCAATTCGTGCCCCACGCATCTATCTATCTGAAGAAGAAATCATCAGAATTATGCGGAAAGAAACCGCTATTAAAAAGAAGATAGGAAATCTTATTGATAGTATGCTTTGTGATGACTCACAAATTTCAGAAATGGATAATACAAAAAATGAGACAGGGGCATTCGATATAAATGAATTTGTTTAATTGCTTCTTTGTTGTCATATTTTTCAGAAGGCATGTCGATGTGATATCGGTGTGCCTTTTCCTGTTTTTGGAAATTTATATATATCCCAACTGTCTCTTTTTATTTCCATCGTCATATTAAATTTCTGCCAATATTGGCACTTATATATTATGGACTATAAGGTAATGCTGACAAACAAGTATTTAAGAGAAATCAATGCAAAATTCTATCTTTGCAAAAAAATGAACGATGGCAGTGACAAAAGCGATATTAGAAAAATGGCTGGTGGCGCAGAAGCGTCACCGCCTTTCAGACAGGCAGGTGCAGATGGCCCGTGAATTGGGTCTGAATCCCGACAAGCTCGGCAAGATAGACAACCACAGGCAAGAGGTCTGGAAAGCTCCGCTTCCACAGTTTATCGAAAGTATCTATTTCAAGCGGTTCAAACGTGAGGAACCGGAAACGGTCAAGCCTCTGAAACAGATCATGGCGGAAATGGAGGCTAAGAAAAAGCTGCAAAAAGAGAAAAAGAAGGAGCGTAAGATGCAGCAGGAAACGGGTTCTGATATAATTTAAAATTCTGTTTATATCAAAAGCCATTTTTATTATCTTCCATTGAATAAAAATGGCTTTTGGTATGGGGAATGAAGCGGGAGCATTAATGCACAAGTGCCGGTATAAAGTTTTTCTTATTACCCATGTATGGCATCCATTACAAAACCGTTCATCTTTTCCGGACTGAAGTTCTCATAAAGAAGCAGGTCGCAAATCGCACTTCCGTTCATGTCATCTTTCTGAAAGTCCGCCACAAATGCGCAGACCGGTTCATCCTTACAACCGGGAGTCTGATAATACAACCGGATATTTTTTCCTATATATAATCCGATATCAAGCTTTAACTGCCGCATTGACAACGCCAGCCGTCCGGACGGTTCACTGTCAGGCAACTCTACTACAACAGGAAGAACCGGCAGACAAGTGCCGTCCTTCTCTTTTTTACAGAGCAGTATATCGGGATGTCCGGAGTCATCCCCACCTGAATGCCACATGTCCCGGAACACCATTGTCCCGTTGGTCTTTTTCCATCCGAGATATCTCAGGCAATACCCTACATCCCGCAGATAATCTCCTTTTATCGCTCCCGGTCTAAGACAAGGTGACAAATCCTCCACAATTTCAGGCCAGTTTTCATTCATGGTTCATAGTTTTTTTCAATATTATTATTCAAGATACGGGCTGTACACATCATCAGGAGCCGCTTCCGGATATCGGATACTGCCTCGCGATACATAAAGCCGGGCTACCGGATTGATTCATAAAGACAAAGATACCGGTTTTGTCCGGACATTCAAGTTATAGTTTCTTAATATATCCTGTTTGTCCATTCCGGCTTGTTCCCGGTTCATGTGGATTTGCATAAGTTATGTAAATGTCACAACCCGGTTCCCACTATCTCAGCCTTTCGTGGATGTTGATGACCGGCTTGCCGCATTCCAACGCCTTGCTTACCGTGTAGAATGTTCCCCCTTTCGGTACGAGGTCCCAATAGGCAACGATAACATCCGCCTTACGTACCATGTATTCATCCCTGCGCAGGTAACAGCCCTTGTGGTAATTCTCGGAAACCATGACCACCTGGTCCATCCTTTCCAACAGACGGGCATACAACAGCCGGTCTTCCGCTTCAAACCACAAGGGCTGTTTCCGAAAAGGTACTGCCGCTATGAGCTTGATACCTTCGTATCTCTCCCTGACCTGCAAGACCGCCTCCGCAGCAGTCATATCAAATCCGCTGGCCATCCCGGTGTAGTATTCCTTGTATCCCTGCCCGTACAGTTCTGTTACCATTCCAGCCACAGCTTCCCTGATTTGTGCAAGTATCCGGGGATCGTTTCCGAACCCTTGCAGAATACGTTCCTTACGGTGTCCCGTGAAAGCCACTGTCTGATTGTTTCTTGTTTCCATGTTATCTTCTGTTTTTTGTTTTACATATATCCATTCAAACCGAACGGTATTTTATTTCCTGAAGGCTTTTCCGCCCCGGTCCGGAATCCCGCAAGGCTTGCCGTGAAAAAATACCGCAAGCGCAGCGAGGATGATTATTTCACGGCAACCAGCCCGCAGGGCCGCCTTGCCGGGCTTCTCAGGACACGGGGCTACCTTTGCCGGAAGAAATGAAATGCCGCTTTCTCCTTATCCTGTTTTTACTGTTTCATATTGCCGGGAAAACCCTTTTTGAATGGTTGAAAATTCCCTGCCGATGTAACGTGATGTCATACGGTGTCACATATCGTACAGTTTGTAAATCAATAAATTAAGCACTATATATTCGCAGTCGAAATCATTTTTTGTCTCACTAATTAAAAGTTTCGACACATGAAAAAAAGATTCTTTTTGGCAGCCATGACGCTGCTGGTTTCAATGGGGGCATTTGCCCAGGGCAACGGTATCGGTGGAATTACGGAAGCTACCAATATGGTCACTTCGTATTTCGATCCCGGCACCAAGCTGATTTACGCCATCGGTGCCGTTATCGGCCTTATCGGAGGCGTGAAGGTCTATTCCAAGTTCTCGTCAGGCGACCCGGATACCTCAAAGACTGCCGCCAGCTGGTTCGGTGCGTGTATCTTCCTGATTGTCGCCGCCACCATCTTACGCTCATTCTTCCTGTAATATGGCGGAATTCAATGTCAACAAGGGGATTGGGCGCAGCCCGGAGTTCAAGGGACTCAAGAGCCAGTACCTGTTCATCTTTGCGGGAGGATTGCTCGCGTTGTTCGTAATCTTCGTCGTCATGTACATGGCAGGTATCGACCAGTGGGTCTGCATCGGTTTCGGGGTCGTTTCCGCATCGGTGCTGGTCTGGGTCACTTTCAGGATGAATTCGAAATACGGTGAATGGGGCCTTATGAAACTCCATGCGCTGCGCAGCCATCCCCGCTACATCATCAGCCGGAGAAAGTTCCTCCGGTTGTTTTCTCCAACCATTAAAAACAGAAAAGCATGAAAAACGTAATGAAAACAGCCACGCTGGAAAGCAAGTTCCCACTGTTGTCCGTGGAGAACGGCTGCATCATCAGCAAGGATGCGGACATCACCGTAGCATACCGGGTGGAACTGCCGGAACTGTTCACGCTGACACGTGCCGAGTACGAGTCCATGCACTCCACCTGGGCAAAAGCGGTAAAGGTCTTGCCGAACTACAGCATCGTACACAAGCAGGACTTCTTCATCGAAGAGGGATATAAACCGGATATTTGCAAGGAAGACCTGAGCTTTCTGAGCCGCAGTTTCGAACGCCATTTCAACGAGCGGCCGTATTTGCAGCATACCTGTTACCTGTTCCTTACGAAAACCACGAAGGAGCACAGCCGGACAACCAGCAGTTTCAATGCACTTACAAGGGGATTCATTATCCCCAAGGAAATGCAGGACAAGGAAACCGTCACCCGGTTCATGGAGTGTTGCGGACAATTCGAACGCATCGTGAACGACAGCGGCCTGCTACGTATCATCCGCCTGACGGATGAGGAAATCATCGGGAGCAAAAATTCCGCCGGCATCATCGAGAAGTATTTTTCCATGTCGCAGGAAGATGCTACCTGCTTGCAGGATCTGTCACTCGGTGCCGGGGAAATGAAGGTGGGCGACAACTACCTGTGCCTTCATACGCTTTCCGATCCGGAAGACCTGCCGTCGAACGTGTCAACCGACTGCCGGTATGAAAGGCTCTCGACAGACCGGAGCGACTGTCGGCTGTCCTTTGCCGCACCGATAGGCATTCTGCTTACCTGCAACCATGTGGTGAACCAGTACCTCTTCATTGATGATTCGGCGGAAATTCTCAGGAAATTCGAGCAGACTGCACGGAACATGCATTCGCTTTCCCGTTACAGCCGTTCCAACCAGATCAACCGCGAATGGATTGAAGAGTACCTGAACGAGGCGCACAGCAAGGGGCTGACCTCCATCCGCGCACACTGCAATGTCATGGCCTGGAGCGATGACCGGGAAAAGTTGAAGCGCATCAAGAACGATGTAGGTAGCCAGCTGGCGTTGATGGAAGCGAAACCGCGTCACAACACGGTGGATGTGCCGACTCTGTTCTGGGCGGCAATACCCGGCAATGCCGGAGATTTCCCGTCCGAGGAGAGTTTCCACACCTTTATTGAGCAGGCCCTATGCCTGTTCATCGGGGAAACCTCCTATAAGGATTCGCTCTCTCCGTTCGGCATCCGTATGGTGGACCGCCTGACCGGAAAGCCGGTCCATCTGGACATTTCCGACCTGCCGATGAAGAACGGCACCATCACGAACAGGAACAAATTTATCCTCGGCCCGTCCGGCTCGGGCAAGTCCTTCTTTACCAACCATATGGTGAGGCAATATTACGAGCAAGGGACACACGTGCTATTGGTGGATACGGGCAACTCCTACCAGGGGCTGTGCAACCTGATCCACGCGAGGACACACGGCGAGGACGGGATTTATTTCACCTACGAGGAGGATAATCCCATCGCCTTCAATCCTTTCTATGTGGAAGACGGAATTTTCGACATCGAGAAGAAAGAGTCCATCAAGACGCTTATCCTTACCCTGTGGAAGCGTGACGACGAGCCGCCGACACGTGCCGAGGAGGTGGCACTATCTAATGCGGTCAATCTTTTTCTGGAGAAAATCCGCAGGGACAGCAGCATAAAACCCTCCTTCGATACCTTCTATGAGTTTATCCGTGACGAGTATCAGGATATCCTGAAAGAGAAGCGAACCCGTGAGAAGGATTTTGACGTGTGGGGATTCCTGAATGTGCTGGAACCTTATTACAAGGGTGGCGAGTATGACTTCCTGTTGAATTCCGACAGACAGCTTGATTTGCTTGGCAAACGGTTTATTGTCTTCGAGCTGGACAATATCCGTGACAACAAGGTGCTACTTCCGATTGTCACCATCATCATCATGGAGACTTTTATCAGCAAGATGCGCAAGTTGAAAGGTATCCGGAAAATAATCCTTATCGAAGAGTGCTGGAAGGCATTGGCATCCGCCAATATGAGCAACTATATCCGCTACCTTTTCAAGACCGTCCGAAAGTTTTTCGGCGAGGCCGTGGTCGTGACCCAGGAAGTAGAGGACATCATTTCTTCTCCGATTGTCAAGGGCACCATCATTAATAATAGTGACTGTAAGATTCTCCTTGACCAGCGCAAGTATATGAACAAGTTCGATGAGATCCAGACCTTGCTCGGTCTGACCGACAAGGAGCGGGCGCAGATACTTTCCATCAACATGGCAAACAATCCTTCCCGAAAGTACAAGGAAGTGTGGATTGGTCTCGGAGGCTCACAGTCAGCAGTCTATGCTACGGAGGTTTCACTTGAGGAGTACGTCTGCTACACCACAGAAGAGACCGAAAAACTTGAGCTGATGCGGCTTACGGAGAAACTCGGAGGCAATATAGAGCTTGCCATCAGGCAGTTGGCCGATAGCAAGCGAAGCCAGGTGAAAGGGATTGGAATCACATGAAAACCGAAAAACAATCACGAATCATGGAAATGAAAGAATGGATAAAAGAACAGCAGCGCCGCTATCTGGACGAGCCGCGCCTCAAGGAGTTGACGGAAGTGATGAAACAGACAAGGGTACTTGTCCGGAAAAAGGAGTACCGGAAGCTGTCGGAACTGGTCAGGCGGTACAGGAAGTCGGAGGATGTGATTACCCAAGTCTCCTGCCTGTTGTCAGCCTCGTACCTGTTCCCGACACCGGAAAAAACGGCGGAAACGGACAGGTCGGAACTGATGGAGGCATTGAAAGATACTTATTTCATGGAGAAGAACGGTTCCCGGCTTATGGATATCAGACCTGAAGAAGCCGTCCCTGTCCACCGAATGCTTGCCATGTACACATTCATGCAGGATGTTTACTCGAAGGAAAATCCGGAAAGCAAGCAGGAACGTCCGTCACCGCAAGAAGTGCGGTCATCTGTCCGGATTCTGGACTTCCATCGGAAAGAGAGCGACATGTGGGAACTCTGCAACCTGGCCGTGCATCTTATGCCACCTTCACGGTATGTGGCACTCAGGTACGGGCTTGCGGATGATTATGACAGGCTTGACAGGCTGAACCGTTCCGGGCCGGAACCAGCATATGATGAGGGGGTGATATTGGAAAGCCGTCTGTGCAGGAATGCGGAAAAGGCTGCGGAAAGCATCAAGGATGTCCGTCTGCCGGATTTCTATTTGGAAAGACTGGATGGAGAACTGGAGATTTTGGGACGGATTGCGGCCTCACCGGATGTGGTTCACGACATCCTGCAAATCAGTCCTGATTTTCTCGCCAAGTACGGCATAGACAAGAACGTTTCCGCGACGGAACGCTCGTGTCAGGCAGAGAAAGCCTACCGGGAGCTGGATGCCCGTTTCGTCAGAATGACCGGACGCAGGCCGTATGCAGACGAACTCTTCGCCTCCATCAGACGCAAGAGGGAGAATTCCGGAATAGAGAACCGACCGAGACAGGCGCAACGGACCATCCTCCGGAACCCGCCGTCCAAAGGGCGGAAAATGGGAATCTGACTTTTAACAGAATTATTCACAATTAAAAATAGAAACATCATGAAAAAGAAAATTCTTATGCTGTGCATGGGCTGCTTCCTTGTCAGCCTCACAGCGAAAGCCCAATGGGTAGTGAGCGACCCGGGCAATCTGGCGCAGGGAATCATCAATGCTGCCAAGAACATCGTTCACACATCCTCCACTGCCACCAATATGGCGAATAGTTTTCAGGAAACCGTGAAAATCTACCAGCAGGGCAAGGAGTATTACGACGGGCTTCGCAAGGTCAAGAACCTTGTCCGTGATGCCCGCAAAGTCCAGCAGACCATCCTGATGGTGGGCGATATCACGGACATCTATGTCACCAGCTTCGAGCGTATGCTCAGCGACCCGTATTTTACGCCGGAAGAACTGAGCGCGATTGCTTTGGGATACACCAAACTGCTGGAAGAAAGTGCCCATTTGCTGAACGATTTGAAGACGGTGGTCAACGAGAACGGGCTTTCCATGAACGACAAGGAAAGGATGGATATCATCGACCGCTGCTACAACGACATGTTGCAAAACCGCAGTCTGGTACAGTATTACACCAACAAGAACATCGGGGTGTCCTACCTGCGCGCCAAGAAACAGAACGACCTAGACCGCGTGATGGCACTCTACGGCTCACCGAACGAACGTTATTGGTAATTCCTAATCCGCTTTCATTATGTTATTGTTGGCTATAGATTTTGACAACCTGCATCAGATTTTACAGAATCTGTATGTGGAAATGATGCCGCTCTGCTCAAAGATGACCGGTGTGGCAAGAGGCCTTGCCGGTCTGGGAGCGCTTTTCTATGTGGCGTATCGTGTATGGCAGGCTCTGGCACGTGCCGAGCCTGTGGATGTCTTTCCGCTTTTGCGTCCGTTCGCTTTGGGGCTTTGTATCATGTTCTTTCCGACACTCGTTCTGGGTACGCTGAACAGCATCCTCTCGCCCGTCGTGAAAGGGACCCATACCATATTGGAGTCGCAGACCTTTGACATGAACGAGTACCGGGCACAGAAGGACAAGCTGGAGATTGAGGCGATGAAACGGAATCCCGAGACAGCCTATCTGGTCGACAAGGAGACTTTTGACAACAGGCTGGACGAGCTGGGTGCGTTTGACGCTATAGAAGCCTGCGGGATGTATGTGGACCGCGCGATGTACAACATGAAAAGGGCCGTACAGAATTTCTTCCGGGAACTGCTGGAACTTCTGTTCAATGCGGCGGCGCTGGTCATCGACACGCTGAGGACATTCTTCCTGATAGTCCTTTCGATACTCGGTCCGGTTTCTTTCGCCATCTCCTGCTGGGACGGTTTCCAAGCTTCTCTCAGCCAGTGGTTCGTCCGCTATATCAGCATCTACCTTTGGCTTCCTGTCAGCGACCTGTTCAGCAGTGTGCTGGCGAGAATCCAGGTGCTGATGCTACAGAGGGATATCGAGCGGCTTTCCGATCCGGATTTCATCCCCGACAGTTCAAACGCGGTTTACATCACTTTCCTCATTATCGGCATCATCGGGTATTTCACCATACCGACCGTATCAAACTGGATTGTGCAGGCCGGAGGCGGTGCAGGCAACTACCTCAAGAATGTGAACCAAAGGGCATCCCAGGCCGGTTCCCTGGTGGCTGGTACGGCAGGAGCAGCGGTGGGAAACATTGCCGGAAGGCTTATCAAATAATAACAGTATAAAACATTTACAGAATGGAATTCAAATCATTGAAGAATATCGAGACCAGCTTCCGACAGCTGCGTCTGTTCGGGATTGTCTATCTGTGTGTATGCACGCTACTTGTGTTTTTTTCCGTATGGAAGGCTTACACTTTTGCGGAAGCGCAACGGGAGAAGATCTATGTTCTGGATGAAGGAAAGTCGTTGATGCTGGCCCTTTCACAGGACTTGGAGCAGAACCGTCCGGTGGAGGCAAGGGAGCATGTCAGGAGGTTCCATGAACTGTTCTTTACGTTATCCCCTGACAAGAGTGCGATTGAGGGTAATATCCAACGGGCCATGTTCCTCAGTGACCGTTCTGCCTATGCCCATTATGTGGATTTGGCAGAGCAGGGATATTACAACCGGATCATTTCGGGAAACATGAGCCAGCGGATTGGGATTGACAGTGTCAGGTGCGATTTCAATACCTATCCGTATGAGGTCGTGACCTATGCGAAACTCTCCATTATCAGGGAGAAGAGTGTGACCGAACGCAGCCTTGTCACACGTGGCAGGCTGCTGAACTCCACCCGCAGCGACAATAATCCGCACGGTTTCATCCTTGAAGCCTTCCGTGTGGTGGAGAACAGGGATATCAAAGTGTATGACCGTTAAAATTTTGAATGTATGAAACAAATGTTTGTAAGAATCAAGGAAACCGTTGCAGAAAAGCTTCGGGGTTTGTGTGCCGGGCTTTCTCCGGAAAAGAGAATGTTGACAGTCATCGTGCTGGCTGTCCTGTTTGCTCTCGGAAATTTCTATCTGATTTTCCGCGCCATCTATGACATCGGGCGGGAAGATGTACAGCGGGACATCATTGAGATAGCCCCGTTGGACATTCCGGATATCGTTCCTGCCGATACACTCCCGGATAAAAGGGTGCAGGAGATGGAAGAGTTTTTTAACCGATTCAATCAGAAAGAAAATGAGTAATGATATTAATAAATTAAAACAGAGGCTGGAAATCAGGAAATACCTGGTTTTTGCCGGGATGTTCCTTCTCTTCCTCGGTGCGATGTGGTTCATTTTCGCACCGTCCGAAGAGGACAAACAAAAGGAGGAGAAAAATGCGGGCTTCAACACCGAACTGCCTGACCCGAGAGGAGCCGACATAGAGGAAGACAAGATTGCCGCCTACGAGCAGGCTGACATAAAGCGCAAACAGGCGGAAAAAATGCGTACACTGGGAGACTTCTCAGGTGTTGCGGATGAAAACTCCGGAGCTGTCGTGGCATTGTCATCGGATGCGGATACCAAGGATGGCAGTCCACGTGCAAGTGACAGTAGGAATGAAGCCCGCTCTTCATCCGTCTCCGCCTACAATGACATCAACAGGACTCTCGGCAACTTTTACGAGTCACCGCAGGAAGACCCGGAAAAGGAGGCCTTGAAAGCCGAGGTGGAACAACTGAAGCAGACGGTTGCCGCACAGAATGCACAGCCGGGTTATGAGGAACAGGTGGCACTTTTGGAAAAGTCCTACGAGCTCGCAGCCAAATACATGCCGGGTAATGGCGGCAAAAGGATGGACAGCCGCCCGGAGGATGAAGAAGCCGGACGGGATGGAAACATGAAGGCCGTTCCCGTCGGGCTGGTCTCCACTCCCGTGGTTTCATCGTTGCCGCAACCGGTCCGGGATTCCGTGTCATTAACGGGAAGGACATTGGCGGAAAGATTCCATACCCCGATTGGTCACAGGAATGAAAAAGACGTGAGGAATACCATATGTGCCTGCATCCACGGGAACCAGACTGTAATCAGCGGTCAGGGTGTGAGGATGAGACTGCTGGAAGCGATGCGTGTAGGAAAGCATGTCCTTCCCAAAAACTCCTTGCTCATCGGAGAAGGGCGCATACAGGGAGAAAGGCTTCACGTCAACATCCTTCAGGTGGAATATGGCGGTACCATCATCCCCGTGAAACTTGCCGTGTATGACAATGACGGACAGGAAGGCATCTTCATTCCGGGATCCATGGAAGCAAACGCTGTCAAGGAGGTTGCCGCCAATCTGGGGCAGAATCTCGGCACGAGCATCTCCATCACCAACCAGTCGGCAGGCGACCAGCTACTTTCCGAACTCGGGAAGGGTGCCATACAGGGTGTTTCACAGTACATCTCCCGGAAGATGCGTGAAGAGAAGGTGCATCTCAAATCCGGTTACACCCTGATGCTTTATCAGAATGACAATCAATGACAACCCATTAAAATTCAATCAACATGAAAAAGTTATTTGTAATGCTTGCCCTTGCATGGGGCACCATGGGCGCCTTTGCCCAGACTGAAACCGACAGCGCAGCGGTAGTAAACAAAGGAATCACACCGGTCAAGGAAGTGTATCCCCAAAAAGAGGAAGACGGGGACCTCTATCACGGGCTGACCCGAAAACTCACTTTCGACCGGATGATACCGCCGTACGGTCTGGAAGTGACTTACGACAAGACCACGCATATCATCTTCCCGTCTTCGGTGCGTTATGTGGACCTCGGATCGCCGAACCTCATTGCAGGCAAGGCGGACGGTGCGGAAAATGTCATTCGTGTAAAGGCTACCGTAAAGAATTTCCGTGAGGAGACCAACATGTCCGTGATAACCGAAAGCGGAAGTTTCTATACATTCAATGTAAAGTATGCGGAAGAACCGTTGTTGCTGAACATCGAGATGAAGGATTTCATCCATGACGGAAGCGAAGTGAACCGTCCCAACAACGCCCTTGACATTTACCTGAAGGAACTCGGCAGCGAGTCTCCGAAACTGGTATATCTCATCTCGAAGTCCGTCCACAAGAACAACAAAGGGCACATCAAGCATATCGGGAGCAAGGCGTTCGGCATCCAGTACCTGCTGCGCGGTCTTTACACCCATAACGGGCTGCTGTACTTTCATACACAAATCAGGAACCGGTCCAACGTACCTTATGAAGTGGATTTCGTGACATTCAAGATTGTGGACAAGAAGGTGATGAAACGTACCGCCATCCAGGAACAGGTGATATTTCCTTTGCGTGCTTACGACTATGTAACAACTGTCGCAGGGAAAAAGGACGGGCGCACCGTCTTCGTCCTGGACAAATTCACCATTCCCTCGGACAAGGTGCTGGTGGTGGAAATGCATGAGAAAAGCGGTGGAAGGCACCAGACCTTCACCGTGGAAAGTGAAGATATCGTGAGAGCCAGAGTTATAAACGGACTTAAAGTAAAGTAGTCATGAAGAAGTATCTGTTCCTATTCGTTACAGCCGTGTCGCTTGCCCTGTTCCCGGGGCGGGCACATGCCCAGCGGTACCTGCCCGGGATGAAGGGCGTGGAACTGCGCGGAGGATTTGCGAACGGCTCGAAATCCCCCTTGAATCATTATGCCGGATTTGCCGTTTCAGGATATACCAAAAGAGCCGACCGTTGGGTCATAGGTACCGAGTATCTGATGAAGAATTACGGGTACCGGAACGTGAATGTGCCCTGCGCACAGTTCACGGCAGAAGGCGGCTATTACCTGAAATTCCTGTCGGACCCGACCAGGACGGTCTTTCTCTCCATCGGCGGTTCCGCACTGGCCGGCTATGAAACCGTGAATTGGGGAGACAGGATGCTGTATGACGGCTCAACGCTGCTCGCCAAGGATGCGTTTGTCTATGGCGGTGCGATAACCCTGGAACTTGAGACTTACCTGACAGACCGCATTGTCCTGCTTGCCAATATCCGGGAACGTGCCTTGTGGGGAAGTTCCCTGGATCTGTTTACAACCCAATTCGGATTGGGAATCAAATTCATTATCCATTAAAACTGTACATCTATGACTATAGAAGAGATAAAAGCTATCCCTATCGCCGCTTTTCTGGCAAGGATGGGATATGAACCGGCAAGAAGACGGGGTGACGAATACTGGTATCTGGCCCCGTACCGGGAGGAACGCACCGCCTCGTTCCAGGTGAATGTACGAAAGGAAATCTGGCATGACTTCGGCACCGGGCAGGGAGGTGACATATTCAATCTTGCCGGGGAGTTTATCGGCAGCGGGGATTTCAAGGCGCAGGCCAGGTTCATCACAGAGACATGGGGCGGCCTCGCCCCCGAGCACAAGACCGTTTCCCGCACTGATGGGAATAACAGGGAGGATCTCCTCAAGAAGGAGAGTTTCACGGATGTACGCTTCGGGCCTCTATACAACAGAGTCCTGCTCCGATATCTGGCGGAACGCGGCATTAGCAGCGATGTGGCTGTACCGAACTGTCGGGAAGTCAGATATACCTTGCACGGGAAACGGTATTTCGCCATCGGATTCAGGAATGTCAGCGATGGATACGAGTTGCGCAACCGGTTTTTCAAGGCCAGCCTGTCACCTAAGGACATTTCACTGATGGATAACGGTTCGGACACATGCAACCTCTTCGAGGGGTTTATCGACTGCCTTTCGTGGCTGGAACTCGGTCTGGGATATGGAGACGACTATCTTGTGTTGAACTCGGTGTCATCGCTGGAACGCTCGTTCCCTATTCTTGACAGGTACGAGAGGGTCAACTGTTATCTGGATCGGGATGAAGCCGGACGGCGCACGCTGGAGGCACTCCGCAAACGCTATGCGGATAAACTGGTGGATTGTTCCTCTTTGTATAAAGGCTACAAGGACCTGAATGAATACCTGCAACATAAGTTCCTGTAAGTGTCGAATAAAGTATAACGTATTAAAATCTGATAGAATATGAATGCAATGAATAAAAAAAGAGGATTGGCCGGAATGGTGGCAGTCCTGTTCCTGGGTCTGGCGGTTTTGCTGTTGTCCGCCTGTTCTGATGAAATGGAAGTACAGCAGTCTTATCCGTTCAAGGTGGAGAACATGCCTGTTCCCACACGTATAATAAAAGGCGAGACGGTGGAAATACGCTGTGAACTCAAACGTGAAGGACATTTTTCCGATGCCCGCTACACCATCCGCTATTTCCAGCCGGACGGCAAGGGTACGCTCCGCATGGATGACGGGATGGTGCTGCTGCCCAATGACCGCTATCCCCTTGACAGGGAGGTGTTCAGGTTATACTACACTTCTGAATGCGAAGATCAGCAGACAATTGACATCTATTTTGAGGACAACAGCGAACCGGCACAGCTTTACCAATTGACTTTTGACTTCAACAACGAGACGGAGGACGAGGATTCCGTCGTGACTGCGGATAGTAAGGAATTGCCGGTCACAATTGTCGGACACTAAGCCGGTCCTGCCTATGATGAAGTTAAAAGCAATATGGTTTGCGGTACTTTCCGCCACGGTCTTTTTTCCGGGTATGCCTTCAAGGGCGGAGAATCCGGTAAAGGCAAGTCCGGACAGGTTCAGTCTTGCGGTCGAGTGTGTCAAGCGATTCGAGGGCTGGCATGGAGAGAAAAAGCATTGGCCTTATGTCGGGTGGGGTCACAAGGTTCTTCCCGGGGAGAGGTTTACCAACAGCATCTCCAAAGCGCAGGGAGACTCCATTCTGAGGGAAGACCTCCGTAAGCTGTGCCGCATGTTCAGTTATCTGGGGCGTGATTCTTTATTGGCAGCAGTCCTTTCATATAATGTGGGACCCTACAGATTAAAAGGATATGGAAAAAGACCGAAAAGCCGTCTGTTAAAGAAGCTGGAGTCGGGAGACCGCAATATTTACAAGGAATATGTCTCTTTCAGGTGCTATAAAGGAAAAGTGGTTCCGAGCATCGAACGGAGAAGGAAGGTGGAATTCATGCTGCTTTTTGAAGAGTAAATGAAAAAGGGAGAATCTTTCAGTTGTTATCACTGTCAGGTTCTCCCTTATTTCTTTGGCTTGAGAAGCTTGCATGTCAGTTTATCGGAACGGCATCCTGTACTTCCACCTCTTCAGAGAGACGGGAAAGCAGGAGTTCCGCCATGGCTCCGTTCTGTGGAATAAGGGCCGGGAAGTCTGTCTTTCCAGGCTTATATATTTCAGTGGCCACGTTGTACAAATCCCATGCGGTAATCTGTCCCTTGCTCATGGCCAGTTTCAGCACCTCTTCCGTGAAGATGGAAATCTGGCTCTGGTTCAACGGGTAGGTTTCTACAGTGGATGACAGGTTTCTGTCCGAACTGTCATGGGAAACGCGCAAGGCTGTCAGCAAGCCGATGTACAGGTAGATTTCCTCCATCGGGATAATCCGGCGTTTCAACCGCTGAATCCTTGCAATGTCCTCGTTCATGTTCACCTCGAAATTGGCCAGCCAGCCGTCCACGGTTTCGAAGAGCTCATCGGTTGTCACCTTCTTTTTCCCGTAATTGCTGATGCTCCGCTGCGGTGAGAGGATGCACTGGTTATGGCATATCTTCACGCAGGGGCCTATGGCTGCCTGTATGCCGTCCTGGTGGTAGGCGACGACCAGTGTGGTTGTCAGCTCGTCCGTCTCCCAATCCCTGATCCGGATAGTAGCGAAAATACGGCGCAGGATATGGGCTTCCACGGCTTTTTCGCCATGTGTCTGTTCCACCTGCGGGAGGATGCTCACTCCCGGCTGTGTCTTGTTTCTGTTCTGGGCAGCGAAGATTTCTTCCACCTCATAATCGAGATTGTATTTCTCGCAGATGTCCATCATGCGCCGGATGACCTGGTAATGGTAGATGCCCTGCACCGGATTGTTGTAGATGTCATTTTCTTTATAGGTGCGTTGAAGTGTCTCGAAGTTCATCACTTCAATTCCGTTTTTCTGGAAGTCAAACTGCTGTTGTCTTTCCATTACTGTCAATGTCGTTTCCATATTGAATTGAATTTTATAAAGTTAATACTGTCGTTTGCCTCTCATCAGGTGTGTATCTGCCATCCATGGAACGGCTGTAGTGTCACGGCGAAAGAACGGTCCGGTATTCCGTGATAGAGCAGACCGCCCACGATGCCTGTCCTTCCGTCGGGATAGTGTTGGGTGAAGCCGAACGAGTATGGGGCATGGTCATAGTAGAGTGAAATTTCGCTGGGACAGTCAGGATTTTCCTCCCAGCTCTTCAACCGTTCCAGGCATTTCCGGAGTGAGGTGTCACCGATGGATTCGGCATAACGCTTAACATTCTCGAAATGTTCTTCATTCAGGATTTTCATGATTCATTGTATTTTATCTGTTAAACACGTCCGGCTCCGGGAGCCGGTATTTTTATTTCTCACCTGCCTGACTGTCCCGTGGCAGTACCCGCAAGGTTTGGCGAAAGAAAATACCGCAGCCGTCAGGCGAGGATGATTTTCTTTCAGCCAACCCCGCAAGGGGCCTGACCTTGACAGGGTACACCGGACACGGGACTACCTTTGCAGGGTGGGAAATAAAATACACGGTAGTGTGCTTTGCATGGTCTGTGGCGATTCTCTTCCTGATTTGTTCGCCATTGCCGGACAAAAGATGTATTTTTGCAATTCTAATTTCAGTTTTATGGAAAACTATATAAAGAAAGCGGCGGATGCTTTCCTTGTGGAGCGTCCGTACGGTATGCGTGTGGATTACAGGAAGAAAGGATTCGTGCTGTTTAACCGTAACCTCAATGTGTTGGGAAATGCGGAACAGACCCGTCTGGAAGAACTGCCTCTGGAGCGGTTCAATGTGGAGGAGATTCCGTTGGAGGGTGAAGTCGTGGAGGAACACGCAGGATTTACCGATGTATTCTTCTATACCGATCTGACCAATCCCTATGCCGGATATGTGCTGAATTTGCAAAAGCTTAAAGCCTATAACCGGTTGATGTTTCCGCTGGCAATGGCGCTGAACCGTGAATTGTGAGGCCGGAAGCCGGTAGCGGTAACAGCTGCATGGAGCAGACCTTTACCGCCCCGGATTTAATTATTTGCCCTCTTTTTCTGTAATGAACGCCAGATAGGCGGACACGGCCTTATGGCATCCGGTAAAGTCCGGAGTCCGGCAGCCCTTGATTTTCCGGGAACTGACGGTGCCGTTCCTGTCAATGCCCCTCACATGCCTGTTGAATGTCCCTTTGGTTCTGATATGGATGTCAAAACCGTCCCTTCCGGTGATTTCAAGGAACATTTCTCCCGTAATCCGTTCCCCGTCCAGGAATTTCCGTTTCTGTTCATTGAGTAGCCACTGATGTTGCTCTTCCTGCACTCTGCGCTCTTCCGCCTCTTTCTCCTTCTGCTCCCTGCGTTTCTGCTCCTGTATTCTTTTATACTCCTCACGGGCTTGCACCAGGGAAGTGGTGTCAAGTCCGAGAGCCTCGAACACGCGGACGGAGATCAAATTGACGAAGGCTCCTCTTTCCGCACTTTGAAGCGTATCCGCAATCCAGTTCCTGCAATAGGTGGCGGCTTCCTCTCTGCAACCTTCTCCCTTGAGAAACCGGCGTGAATACTGCCCGCTGGAAAAATAAACGTTTTCAATCCGGCAGACCACATGGAAACAGTCATCGTCTTCATTCCCGTCTTCGTTCTTTCTTGACAGGGAGAGATATACATTCTTCGCATACGGCTCCAGTTCCATATAAGAAGCCACGACGGTATTCCCGTCAGACTTGTACTTGAACACTTTTGCTTTCATTGTTACATTTTTTTTGATTGTCCGTTCATATAATCCGTAATTCTCATTTCCAGTTCATCGTATATCCGGTTGAACAGTTCCTGGTACTCTTCCAGAAAAGCCCCGTCCGTATCGCACATGTCTTCGAGTGTCTTTCCATTTGCACGGCACAGCTCCGTATCGGCCAGCTCACAGACAATCTCGCTGAGCATCGAGCGGTCCTTGTCTTCGGGAAGCAGCCCTCCTTTTTTCAGGAGGCAGTAGTTACGGATATTGATTCGCAAATACAGGTCCGCCTCTTTCCACCGTCCATCGGGAAAAAGAGAGAATGCCTGTTTCAGTCCGTCGGGCTGTCCGCCCCACCATTCGTTCAAATTGTTCGGTTCCATATTGATAAGTTTAATTGATTACTGTCTGTTTGGTTTGCCATTGCCGATGGGCGGTGATGTATTCCTGGCGTTCCTTCTCCAGTAACGCTTCTGCTTCGGGAGTGTAGCCGATAAAACGAATGTAACCGCCGTTATATCCGGTAAGCTTGCACCGAATACCGGCTTTCTCCAATTTGTCGATCCGTTTCTGAGCCAGTTTCGCGCTTGAATAATCCTTCGGCCAGAAATAATGCTCTCCGTGTGAGCCGTAATGGTCTTCTCCGAGTATCATTTCGCCGGAATGCCTCCTGTGTTCGATGAAATCAAAGCGGGCTGTGCCCAACGCCTGCCTGATGGCCTTATGTGCCGGACCTTCGGGATGCTTGAACACTTCCGGCTTGTCCTTCCCCTTGCAGTCAAGTTTCGGCAGTTCCACCTTGTAAGGCTTCCGGTAACTCCCTATAGCCAATGTCAGGTAGAAATTGGTATGGAAATAATCCGTCATCGCATCGCTGTCATCGAAGTTGTATGACATGACAAAGTCACAGACATTCAGCATCACCTCCTTGGCACGGTCTGTAAGATCGGGGTTCCGCTCTATGTTGTAGTGGTTGATATGATCCTGTACTTTGCCGGATTCCCTGGTGAACGCCTCAAAGTCCGCACTCATCAGTTTGATGTAAATGGAATTGTAGTTCTCCCGTCTGACGGAGAACTTATATCTCGGATAGGTTTCCTTTAGCCAGATTCTCACAAGTTCTACGATTTCAGGGGCATGTTGCCCTTTGTAGTTGCGACCTTTCCAACGGTATTCATTATACACGTACTCGGTATATTCCTTTGCCGTGGCACCCGGATAGTCATGTTCATACCCGGTTGATGCGGCAGAGACATCCGGTTTGTCTTTCCAGACTTCAAAGAGCCTTTCAAACTCGGTGTTCACCTGTTGCATGATGGCAGTGTCACCACCCTTGTCCGGGTGGTGCTGCAATGCCAGACGGCGGTATTCCTTCTTCAGGTCCGCCAATGAATGTATGTTATGAAAATAAGCCATAGCTATAGGTATTTATGCCCCTGCGAGGCGGTTGATAAAATATTCCTGGTTGTCAAGGTCAAGTCCGAGGTTGCTGCACGCCATTTCGATGTCATCTTCCCTCAGGTCGTCCGCCTCCTGCAACTCGCGCAGGTACCGGATTTCAGAATCCAAGTATTCCTGCGCTTCCATATGGCTGCAACTGCATGAGTTGCTAATCTGTTCAATGATGTTAATCTGCATATTATTCGTTTTTAGAATTATACCTGTTGTAAATTTCCCGTTTATGTTCGTAGTCCCGGCTGTTCCACCATTGGTCTGCCGCATCAATGAATGTCTGCGTGTTTTCGGAAGGCGGAGAGTCACAGACTTTCAACCCTGTGATTTGTTCCTTTGTTTCAAAACCGCACGACTCCCACCAGCCCTGCATCTTTTGTGTGAACTCCGCCTTAGTACAGAAAAAGACCTGAACGCCACATTCTTCGCACCATTTCCCATCGCACCACAGCCCGTTATTGTCATCATGCACATAGCTGATACGTTCATCCGTATTGGCGTTTATCCATGCTTGGATTTCCAACTGCCGTGAACCGCATTCTTTACAGACAAGGATGTCGGAATCGTCCGGCTCTTTTCTGAAAGCCCTGCCGTCATAGAGTGTAACGGCACGTTCCACGAGTAGTTTCTGGTTGTTTTCCGATAACTCGGCAAAGAACCGTTCCGCCGCGCCGAATATGGACTTGTCCGCCAATGCGGACCATTTATCCCAGAAGTGCCGGTACATATCTCCAAATACGACCTTGCATTCTTCCTTGCTCCAGGCGTTCCACATATAGTAGAAGAAGCTGGAGACAGCATTTTCCGCTTGATATTTCATTGTTCTTCAGCTTGTGGTTCTACTTTTTTGCTCTCTTCCAGTTGCTGCCATACAGCCTCATACATTCC
This sequence comes from Bacteroides sp. AF25-5LB, assembly GCF_003602965.1. Taxonomy (NCBI): domain Bacteria; kingdom Pseudomonadati; phylum Bacteroidota; class Bacteroidia; order Bacteroidales; family Bacteroidaceae; genus Bacteroides; species Bacteroides sp. AF25-5LB. Next base: position 33,053 of record NZ_QTMC01000007.1, on the reverse strand, counting down.
GGAAAGCCAGTCGATGTTGCTGGCTCCGAGTTCGAACGGGCTGTAACATTCCACTTCATCACCGCTTTCTTTCTCTTCGGCAAGGACGGTCAGGCTGCTGTCCGTTACCCGGAGTCCTGTCACCCTGCATTCGTAGGGGTCTCCGTTCTTGCCAAACCATATCACCCAGACCGGGTCATAATCCTCTTCCGGAAACCGTATCGCGTTCATGGCATGGTCATGGAGCAACTGCCGTATCGCTTCGATGATGTCTTTTCGCAGTTCTTCGATCCTGTCTCCGAACACCGACATGGGGGATTTCCCGCCTCGCTGCCTTACGGAGAGAACCTGCAAGTCCGGATGACAACCGAACTTCCAGTCCGTCACTTCATCGTCATCCCGCGTTGTGTGGATGTTGCCGCCCAATACCAGACCGCAGTCTTCCGCCACCATGCTTTCCGCTTCTTCACGGTCTTCCGCCACCACTGTGTAAGTACCCTCGAAGATGTACCTTACTTTTACATCATATTTTCCCATAATCTTCTATGATTTGATTGTTGATCAGTTGATTTTATCAGGATACAATGCGAACCGCATCCCCGAAAAAGGAGTCGTCCACCCCATATACATGCCGGACCGAACAGTCATATTTGGAACGTTCGTCATCCAGCCGGAAGCGGAAACCATGATAGTCCTTGACTTCCAATTTCAGCTTTACGTCCCGTTTCAGTTCCATTTCAAGCAGGCTTCCACCACCATACGTCGAACTGAAAAGTCCGCAACAGTTGCCTTTGGGGATAATGACCTCTTTCAATGAAAAGTCGGCTTCATACAGCTCTTTCAGGCTTACCCTGCCGATGTAAGTCAGCAGGTTCGCCCCGCAGCAGGAATTGATAAGTTCCTCGTAGAATTGTTCGTAGGAAACCTGCTCCTTGCCGTTCCGGTTCTTACGGTTCGGGAAACGCCCGTAAGCCCTGTAGCCGTGTTCTGTCAGAATTTTCTTTACCCTCGCCGGATTGAGGTTAAGGCTGTCCACCATGTCCCCGAAGTAGGATTCCTCGTACCTGTAACCGCCTTGCGATTCAAACCGGTTGGAATTGATGCAGTCATAGTTGGAAAGCATTTCCACACGGATGGGGATGTCATCCGTATGCCTTACCAATTCCTTCACCACGTCCGAATCGTTGCGGCTGTAAATCTCGTCACGGATTTCATCTTCGTATTCATCGAAGAAGTCATCGACCGCTTCCCCGTCAAAGTCATGGAATACGGCACATTCCTCTTTCAGTTTCGCAATAATCTCACGGACAGCTTCCCATTCGGCATCGCTGTACCACTCGTCTGCCTTTTCCCACAAATGTTCGCGGCTCTTGCTGTCAAGGCATTTTTGAATCAGTCCGCAATGATTGTCAAGGTTGTCATTGTAGTCCGTCCATATTAGTGTATAGGCCGGTTCCATCAGGGATTTGATGAAATCCAATGTCAATGTTTTCTGTTCATCCATTTCTGTTACCTGTGTACGGCAGGATTCCTTTTCCCGTACATACCGTTATAAATGACGGAAGCGGCCTTCAAGCCGCCTCCGTGTTGTTTCCTAACCATACAGTTCCTTCACGATCTTGTCATATATTTCCTTTGCCATTTCCGTATTCCGGTTGAAGTGGAAATAAGCCGTGTATCTGTATCCTGTTCTTGGCACTCCTCCGCACTGCTGTATTGCCCTGTCTATCTCCCAGTCGATATCACCTATGCCAAGAGATATGCTTGTGCCATGCAGCATACACCGTGCGAGTTTCAATGCGGAATCTGTCTTGTCTTCCTTGCGCAACCGGTCGAAAGCCATCAGCGCGATTTGTCTGTTTGAAATCTTTATCTCTTCCATATATTTTGCATCTGTTTGGGTCAGACAATCCCGGTAAGTTGCCTGAATCGCGCAACTATTTCATTGCATTTGCTTTGGGCAAGTTCCTCATATTTTTTGCAAATGGCACAGTATGCCTTCCAAGGTTGGCCTCTAAGCTCGTGCTCGTATGAGGACCTGACCAATTCCGGATATTCTTCAAAAAGTGTCTTGAATGCTTTACGCCATTTGCGCCCTTGCCACAATCCGTTTGCTATCAATGTTATGAATTCAAACATCTGTTCGTCTGTTTTCACATCCAATGCATAAAAATGGTCTGTTGTCGGCCACACGTTGTTGGAATGCTGCCAAGTTTCTATCTGCTTGGTTTTGGCATTGTATGCCATTCTTGTAATTACCTGGTGACTCATATTGATATGTTTTTAGTTCATTACCGTATTGTCTCTTTTCCTGTCACGGCTTGCCAGCATCCCGAAATGGATGCTGAATATGCGCCGGCTGAAGCAGAGCGGCGAGTTGTATTCCACCCGTTGCCACAGGGTAAAGTGGTTGTCGGAGAATGACCATCTGAAATATCCTGACAACGAGCCGAATAGCGGATTGGCATTCCTGTTTATCAGGAACCTGTTCACATCCACGATGTGCCCTGCCGTCAGGAGAATGTTCAGTATCTCCACAAACGCCATTTGCGAATAGGGGTCAACCGGCATTACCGGTCCTTTGAAGTTGATTTCCATCTTGTATATGTTTATATGCTTTAATCGTAATTGTCATCGAATACCTCGAAACGGGGAATACCCGTGTCGAAATAGTTGCTTGATATGCCCGGACAGTACAGCAGGCTGTCATCCCCGCTGTCCGGGCAAGGCTCATCGTCGATATAGGCCGCATTTCCATAAAGTTCGATATAGTGCGCCACCAGCAGGTGCGGGTCTTCCGTACTGATGTCATGCCCGTAACGGTCACACCAGTCGAAGAAGCAATCCTTGTCGGGTTCCTCCAGCTGTTCCATCGCCTCCCTTATCTCGAAGAAGTTGGGACACAGCCATTCCCGGTTGATGAGCAGGTCCGGGATTTCCTCCCATTTCGTGTACCTGTATTCCGGAGTTTCCTCTTCGGGGAACAGTTCGGAGCAGGTGCACAGGAATTCCCCCATGTCGCCGAAGTCGGACATTTGCAGCAGGTTGTCTTTTTCCTGCCCCATGTCTATGAGATGCTGCGTGGTCACTGCCACTTCTGCCTGATTCAAGTCCATGATATTCTTCATTATAGTTTATGATTCGGAACCGGGGATTTCATTCCACAGGCTCCAAAAGGTCCGCACCCCGGCAGTGCAGGGTTTTTCGGGAAAATACCGGAGCCTCCGGCGAGGATGATTTTCCCGAAAACCGCTTGCGGCATGACCTTGCCCTGCCGGTAAGGGGGCGGGCTACCTTTGCCTGTGGAATGGAATCTGCGGTTTCTCATTTGTTTTTCCATTTTTCAGTTCATGATGCGCTGGCTTCCCCAGCTGATATGTATTTTCCCTTCGCTGTCACGCTCCCTGACCAGCAGGCTCTCGATGACGGACATGGTGACGTCGAACTCCTCGAAGATTTCCGACTGTTCCTTTACTTCGCCCGTCTTGATGAACTCGTTCAGCCGCTCTTTGGTAAGCACCAGCGCCATCAGGTTCTGCTCCACGGAGTCCTTGTAGGTGACATAATGCACGTCCTTCAGCTCTTTGGAGTCGAGACGGATGAAACGGAAGTAGAACTGCTCCATCTTCGGGATGTTCCATTGCAGGGATTCAAGTATCACGTCGTTGCAGGTGGGTATGTTCACCGAACTGCTCAGGCTCTGCTGCGTGCATACCAGTATGCCGTTGATGGTGGAATCGAACTCCGTCACGATGCTTTGCCGTTTCTTGAACGCCACGTCGCCCTTGACCACAAATACGGGACGGTCAGGAAAACATTCGCGGAGACGGCTCTCGTAAAGGTCGAATGCGGCTATGGACGTGCAGCCGACAGCCACTTTGCCGGGTATCTTCCGTACCAGCCTTTCGATGTACCTTGTCTTGTTCGGAATCCCGTCTCCGGAATAGCCCTCTATCAGGTGTGGGACGGAGCAGGCCTTGATGAGCAGCTTGATCTGGCGCATAAGCCGGAGTCCGGCATCCTTCTTTGCATCCCCCGTGCTGTTGTAATACAGTTCGCAGATGCGGCAGAACTCCTCGATGATGACACGGTAAACCTCACGCTCGCTGTCGGACGGGCTGACGGTATGTGTCCGTATCTTGTATTTTTCTCCTGCAAAGTCCCTGAACTTGCGTGTAATGACGGTCTTCCCGATAAGGCCGGCCAGCTCCTCCTTGTTATAGACATCCTGGTTCTGCTTCTCAATGCCGAACACGGTGGATTTCCCCGGACAGTGGCAGGCACGGAAAAGCACATGCCCCCTGAAAGCGGGGAACGGCTCACCATAGTGCGGATTGTTATCTTCCTCTATCTCCTTGTCCCTGTTCTCGTGGTACACCCGACTGCTCCAACAGACCATGTTTATGGAATTGTTATACAACAGCTCAAACTGGCTGTACAGTTCGGCGATGTTGTTGCGTGTGGTCGTACCGGTGTCGAGTATCTTGTATTTGAGGCGGCGGAAGAGACCGAGGATATGCCTTGTACGTTGTGACGACGGGTTGGTTATCTCGTCCGACTCGTCGAAAACAAGGCACAGTTTTCTTGAACTGCGTTTGACGAACCTTGCCATGCCCCGTTTCAGCTTGCCGAGCATGGAGGTGGATAGGACGATGAACACGTCTTCCGGCACAGTTTCCAGGTCGGCATTGTTCCTTGCCACCCGGAACTGTTCCCTGTTTATCGAGAGGAAGGGTATCCATGTCATATTGGTGGCGATGGCAGGAGCCAGTATGATGACATTCCGTACTTTGCGGAATTTGAGCAGGTATTTGGCACGATGGTACACGGCGGCAGTCTTGCCAGAGCCTTGCTGCCAGTTCAGCAGCGCGTGGCGTTTCTGCAAGACAAGGTTCAGGTCGTGTTTCTGGAGCGTGGTAAACTCGCAGGTCTCGCCGTCCTTGTTGATGAATGCACACCGGTCCAGGTATTCTTTCAGCCTGTCATCTTCTTCCATTTCCGGGAACAGCCGGTTCTGCATTTCGTACTCTCTCCGCTTGCGTCGGATCAGTTTCTCCGCCGCACGGATTTGACGCATGTTCTTTTCTGTCGGCACTTCCGGTATGGGCAGTTCAGTACGTTCCAGCACGAGGTCGTTGATACTTGCCGCCTTGTGCGGAACTTTGTCAAGGAGTCGCGGAGCATATTGTTTCAGTTTGAAGCCGTATGAGGTCTTCACCAATGCCACTTCCTTGCGAGGTACGGTATTTTGCGAGGTGATGTACCTGCGGATGACGGCAAGCACTTTCTTCGGGGTCAGTTTGTTCTTCTCCCATTGCTCCACCTGCTCCCGCGTGGCGTTCTCAGGCGGTTTCTGGTTACGGAACTTCGTGACCAACGCTTCCGCCTTGTCTATATGTTTGTTCAACTTGGCGTGCGCCTTCAGCTCGTACATGTACTTGGCAAGTTTGTACTCGAACAGCTCAAGTTCTTCCTTGTCGATCCGGTTGGTTTCGCGCATCAGGTCGAAACGCAACCGGTGTTTCATCGCCCTGGCCTCGCCGATGCGCTTTTTCAGCTCGTCCGCCGTTATGAATTCTTCCGCGTTGTAAGCCTGCATCTTGATGTGGCCCGATTTACGGAGAAATACCATGATTTTCGTATTGAAGTCATGGACTCCGACTGCGGCAAAGGCTGACGGGCCCAACTTCGTCTGACCGACAAATGAGAATCTGCCGTTTATACCGGCTATCCGTGTCTTCTCCCAGAACCCGCTCTGCATGAAGGAACAGGGCACGATGACCATCAGGATTCCTGCCGGATTGAGCACATCGTAAGCCTTGTCCATATAGTATTCCTGCGACAGTTTGTAGTCGAACTTCAAGTTAAAAGGAGGATTGCCGATGATAACATCGAAACGTTGTTCCGGATAGTATTGCCGGATGTCGCATTTCTCGATATGGGCTTCCGGGTAGAGGTATCGTGCGACAGACACGGCCTTGCCGTCTATGTCGAAGCCGTAGGCATTATGCGGGTTGGGCAGATGGTTGAAGAAATTGCCCATACCGCAACACATGTCAAGAACCATTTCGGATGAGACAGGACACAGCATATCCACCATGTCCCGGCATATTTCATGCGGGGTGAAGAACTGTCCCATCTCGAACTCCTTCTTCGCTTCGGCATACTCGTGGTAGCTGGCAAAGTCGGACTGTTTGAGGTTGTGCAGCCCTCCGATACCGGTATAGCAGTTGTAGATGCTCTCCGCCGGAATGAGGTCCTTGCCGGAGTCTATGGCGAAAAGTATCTTCTCGTTGACTTCGGCACGCATACCTTGCGGTATCTGTTGGGGGATGATGGCATACATGACTTTATCTGTTTATCGTTAAAAATGAAAACACCCCGCAAGGATTGCCTTACGGGGTGCTGTGTAAATCTTATCATGGTCAGTTTTCTCTTAGGGTGATTTCATCCAGATGCAGACGCTTGAAACAACTTTCGGCTGCCGCACTGTCCTTGAACCGGACATCGATACGTCCGTTCTTGTAGAATCGGATTTGCTCGGCATTGGTGGTCGTAAGGTCGTACCAGTCTGTGACAGAAATGTCGTTGTCATCAAAACGGATAATCATCTTTGAATTTCCATTCAGTATGTCATCCGCACCGTAGGCAATGCCGGCACACAGGGTTTCCAGTTCTCCGCCGTAGTTGTAGGAGATTCTGTTCCTTTGGTTGTATTGCATGGAAAAATCGTCGAAACGGATGATTTCGGGAAAGATTATCTTGTCCTTCTTCAACTCCGTCTTGACTTTGCTCCAGTATGCCGGTCTGACAACTTTGCTCAGGCGTGCGAGCAGTTCTTCCACGGCCGTTTCCCGGAAACTCTTGCCGCCCAAGTGTTCGATGACTACATCTACATATGTGTCATAAACAGGACGGAAGCCCATCGGAAGTTTTTTTTCGTCTATTTTATACTCAGGAACCGACACTTTGTAAGTCCTGTTGAAATAAGAAATGATGCGGTTCGCAAAATTCGCGTTGGCGTTTCGGTTCTTATCCACCAGATCGTTAATCAGATCAAACGGTTTGAACTCGTTGTGTGAATAGTCTTCCCTGTCGTTATGGTAAGTGTAGAAATCACGCATGGAAACCTTGCCGTTTTCTTCGTAATGGAACTTACGTTCGGCTTGGTATTGTTCGGCTTCTTCCTTGAAGACGGCGTACCAGCGGTCAATCTGGTCGAGTGTCTTGTAAAGCAGGTTTTGCTGCGTCTGGCAATAGACACGGTCCTGTTCCGTAATCTTGTCCTCGTTTCTCACTTGTACGCTCAGAATGCCTTGAAGCAGGTCGGGAGCGTTGCCGGCCTTGGGTGCTGTTGTCGTTTGCATATCTGTTAGGGTTAAATGTTAAAAATTATCCGGTTTAATCCGGTAGAAATAAGTGATGTGCTTTTCCATGTCCTTGACTATCTTGACCTGCTCGGGATGGAAGTTGAGCCTCCTCGTTTCGATCGGGGCATTAAACGTTTCCCATTCGGCGGAAGGTAAGAACACATATTCCCGACGGAAACACCATAACACGATTTGATTATCCCAATTTCCCTTGAACACCGTTCCTTCGTAGTCCTTCAGGAACTGCCGGAACTCGGCTTCGTCCCGAAAAGCGATGTCAAAGCCTTGATAGAGATTGCCGTTTTCCGATTCCTCCCTTTTGTGTAGGTAGAACTTCCGGTAGGTCTCGGTCGTGAAATCTCCATACCTGGGATTGGGTTCGGCATAAAACCATAACGGTACCTTAGCCAGAAATGACACCGAACCGTTGGCGCAAGCACCGCAATGCCCCCAGTCCTTGAACACCCCTTCCGTCCATTTCAGGAATTTCAGTTCCTCCGGATTCACGGAATGGAATGCGCCTCCGCTGACACTCAGACGGATATTGCCGTCCTCTTCCCACACGAAAGGCACATACGGCTGTTCGCATACGGAAAGATATCCTTCTTTTGCACTCCTGCTGTCAATAAGGGCGTTTCCGTAATAATCCCCGTGTTCGGTTACATATACCAGCCTGTCGCCGATTTGAGGTGTAATTTCGGAGCGTGTCCGCTCAATGAGTTCAACATAATTGTTGGCCATATCCACATCTTTCTGTGTCAGCCAATGCTGGTGGTCGTATGAAACATTCCGCTCTCTGAGTGTTTCGATACTGTACTTTTCTTTTGTTACCTGCTGTGACATAACAATTTATTTTTAGTGATCCGGCTTTTCGGGGCCGGAGTTCCCGTAACTACAGGCCATAAAAGGTCGTGTCCCGTACATGCAAGGTTGGCGGGAAAAATACCGCAAGCCCTCCGGGCGAGGATGATTTTTCCACGACACCCGGAGGGCTTGACCTTGCTTGTACGAGCAGGACACGGGTTACCTTTGCCTGTGAGTTACGGGGATTCGGCTACGGTATGGCTGTCATGTCCGCTGTATATGTTTCTTGAAATGACCGTGATATTTTATGCCCGAAAATTACCGGCAATCACGAAAAAATGCTACCTTTGCATCAAGAAAAAAGAGTTATTTGAAAGCATGAGGAATATAGTGATTCTAAACAGCTTGGAATTTTCTTATCCGTTGCCCGTTCTCATGCGAGTTTTCTACAAAGCGTTGATAATCAAATAAGATACTTCAGATTACAACAAATATACATATAAAAACGGGCACACCCGACATCCATAATGATAAGTTTAGAATTTGACACTTTACTCTTTTTCATTTGGGTGTGCCCTTTATAAAGGAAAAAATGATTATATGACGGAAGAACTTGTAACATTAGAAATAGCGAAGCTGCTGAAAGAGAAAGGGTTTCTACAAAGGAAATATCTTACAAATGTTTCTACTTTGCATAATTGTTATAAATATTTATCTGTTCCACCTCAGTCGGTAGTTCAAAAGTGGCTTCGTGAAACCAAGAACCTGCATATTGAAATATACCGAAGTGCCGTAGGGTATGGCTATGCTATAGTGAAAGCCGATAACGGAACGTGGCAGGAAGATGATGATTCCAGGGGTCCTAATGATGGCGGTCTGTGGGATACCTACGAAGAAGCATTGGAGGCCGGAATTAGGGAAGCGTTAAAACTTATATGAAAATGACTCCTATCGTAAATGATGCTTATAGACTTAGAAAGATGGCTGAAAAGCGCAATGATTAATGAGGAACGGTACGAGGAAGCCGCTAAAATCAATAAATGTATTGAGGATGAGTATAACAAATTAAAGAATAGTAAACATGAATCTAAATGAATTGCGCGACCGCGCCTATAAAACCGCTTGCAACCACGGTTTTCACGATGAAGAGCTGAGTAATGAACACTGCCTTTGCCTTGTCATATCCGAACTTATGGAAGCTGTGGAAGCGGATAGAAACAATAAATATGCTGATAGGAAATCTTTCAAAGATTATTATGAGGATGAAGAGCCGCATTACAATGCCGATTTTAAGTATAGTTTTGAAAAATATATCAAAGACTGTGTGGAAGACGAGTTTGCCGACGCCTGCATACGCCTGCTTGATTTGGCTGGATTAAGAAATATATCCATTGATGATTTTCCTGAAGAAGCGATATATGGTGCATCCGAAAGTTGCGTAGGTGAAACATTTACTGAAAGCATATACGCCATATCCACATTGCCAATTCGTTATTTTTATGAATATGATTATTCTTTTGAAAGTCAGATAGGTCATATGTTATTATCAATCTTCGGGCTTGCCAAGCATATGAACATAGACCTTATATGGCATGTGGAGCAGAAGATGCGGTACAATGAATTGAGAGAAAATAAACATGGAAAAAGATATTGATTATGAAGCGTGAAATAAAATTCAGAGGTAAAAGTACTGATACGGGGAAATGGGTATATGGATTTCTCTCTTTTTTCTATACTGCCGGAAGGGACGAAAACGGACTTATCCTCACGGACAAGGCGAGGATATATTCCCCGGAAGACTGCCGGTGCGATGACGTATGGGCTGAAACCGTCGGGCAGTTCACCGGACTGCGTGATAAAAACGGGAAAGAGATTTACGAGGGGGATATTGTAAAAAACCAAAGAATATGGTATTGAAATTCCCAATGGAAAAGTAAGTTTTAACTCCGTCGGTTATGACAATTTTATTATCAATTATATTGATGGTGGATTTTGTCTATCAAATAATCACCGTTGCTTTTTATTGTGCAGAGGCAATCACCTTGAAGTCAATGGAAATATTTACGATAACCCCAATTAAATATAAGGAATAGATATGAAAACAGACCTCATTTTCTTTATTGCGATATTCATCATCGCAGTATTGTTTATCGGGCATTTCCGGTTGACATTTTCGCCGTTCAGCATATCACTTCCTTATTGGCATAGAGCTTTAGGAGTAGTTCTTATTGTTGCAGGCTGTTTGGTTTACAATATAGGGGAGAATGTAGCCGGGTATAAGAAAGGGCTTGATAACGGCATGGAAATAGTCTTGAAACAATTGAAGAAACGGTATGAACGACCAGGTGATTAATAAAGAAAAGATATTGCCAATGGTTACAAAAAAAGGCTATCTTCCCAGACAGCCAATCTTTTTTATTAACCTTAATCTAATACTATGAAAAACACATTGCAAAGGTACGGATTTGTGGGAGTTATGCAAATTATGAGCCTTTGTTCAGCCATCTTATAACATGGTTTAGCAAGCGGATATGTATGTTAACCATTAACGTAATAGATTTATAAAATTAACAAATAGTCAATGAGTAGAAATGAAAATGTCTGGACTGATGCGAAATGTGCAGCCCTTCGAGTTGAGTTCCTTACCAGTCGTGAGGAACTCTTTTTGTATGCAAAAGCCATTTATTTCGCTATGATGTGGGGTAGGGAGGTGAACGAGAAAAATCGGGTTCTTCAGGAAAAGGATAAGTCTGTTAAATAAAAGAAAGAGCCAACCCACGCACGACCATGAATCAGCTCCTCACACGATTATGATGCAAATATACTATTTACTTTTAAAATAATCGTGTTATGGAGTTGGATTTTAACAAAATAATTCGTCTTAAAAAGATTCGTATCGAAAAATCAGAACTTTCAGAGGAAGAAAATATCTTAACTTCCCCGGTTCTGAAAGATAAGAGCCTTATCCATGAAATCTATAAAATATTTGTTGAGTTGTTGAATAAGAGGGGATGTCCGCCGAATATTGACAGTGTTACCCAGCGGAAGAAGTTCATTTTCATTATCCTGTATCTGTTTTCTCCAAGTTCGCTCGCCGGTGGGAAAATGACATCAGGGTTACGTCCGGAAATAGCAAAGGTTCTTGGTGTTCAATCAGAATGTACCATTTCAAACAACTGTGATGATGTTGTGTTTCTGTATCAGAATTATGGGGACTTTAGTGGAGATATAGAGTATCTTTACACCGAGATTTTAAATCGGTTAAAATTCAAAGGGCTAATCAATTAGAGAGCCGGAGTTTAGTGCTCCGGCTTTATTTTACCATTTCGGAAATTTTTTGGATAAAATTTTATTAGAATATTTATACACTTCATCCGCAATTCTATAATATTCAGGTTCTTCAATCCTTTGGTTGAATTCGCTGTCTTTATTAAGATTGTCAAAATCTTTATGTAATCCTATGATTTTTTTAGCGTTTTTGTCTGTTTGGTATCTTGCTTCAAACTGTACAAGATATTCGATAAGATTAGAAATGTCATTAAAGGCAGAGCCACAACCATATAACGAATAGTCTATGTATTCTTTTTTTATAGCATATTGTGCTTTTATTAGAAGTCTAAATAACTGCTTGTCTATATTGTTTGCAATATCAGACTTCATTTTAGATTTTTCTTTTCTATAACTCCAATGAGTATCTGCAATATTTTCTATAGTCCTTTTTAAATATGGGGAAACAAAAAACCCGAAAACAAAGCTAATTATTATATATATTATTTCTAATGTTTCCATATTGTTCTCTCTTTATTTATAGTATTCCTTCCCTCGTATGTTTTCATGCTTTGGCATACATGGTTCTCCATCAAAATGAATTTTACCTCCACAATGAGGGCAGGTGATAGTGTTGGCGTCATCTTTTATATCCATATCATTAACAAAGAAGTCACCAACCTTGCATCCAATAACATCTGCTATCTTCTGTAATGTTCCTACTGTTGGATTTCTACTAAGGTTTTGGGCAAGTGTAACCCTTGTTATACCCATTTTTTTTGCAACGGCTTCCATTGTGAAGCCTTTCTGCTTGATTATTGTCTTTACTTCCATGTGTGTATGATTTTAATCAGATGCAAATATAGGGGTAAAAATCGAATAAACAAATTAAATCAGCTTGTTTTGATTGAATATAGTCATTTGTATTAAAATGTATTTAGATTATAATCATACTTATGCTGTTTTTGTTAATATATGATAATAATCATACAAATAATATATTTATTTATTGTGTGTATGATTTTAATCATTACATTTGCATCATCAGAAACGAAGTAATAACAATTAAAAGATATACGATTATGGCAACAAAGAAGGTTGATGAAAAGAAAACATTGAAGTATGCGGTAGCATTCTACTTCTGTACAACAGGTAAGGTAAACTTCATGTTAGGTAATAAGATGTATCAGCATATAAACACTGTTTATGACCAAAGAGAAGATGGCAGAGGTTTTAATACATGTGAGGTTGTTTATAACTACAAGGCTCAAAAATATGAGGTTCTGAATGTAGATACAGAGATAGGCAATAAAGAGATTACAATATTAAATGTTTAACCAGCAGGGTGAAATCCCTGCGCAATATAGAAGATTATGAACGTAAATGAAGTTACAGTAGGTTTGAGATATAGAGTATCAGGTGATTTGTCTAATGGTCGTAATGCAGACGGTAGTCCACGCATATCGCACGATGATGTAGTAAGAGTAATAAAGCGAATTACAGATACATACGTGATTTTGGAATGTGGACGTATGTTTATCATTAACGACAATCTCAAAATAGAGAAGTTCTAAGTTTAATCCGGTAGCCTTCGGGCTACCATAATACACACGATTATGAAAGCAGATTTAGTTTTAGTTATCAGCCCTGAAGCCCCACTGATGAAACAACTGGGCAAAGTGTTGGGTAAGCTATGTACGCCGTACGACTTCTCTACTATAGAGAGGGGTGAAAAGTACATCACCATACAGCATGATGAAACAGGGCTTGTAGTGGCTTACACGAGTGAAGAAAGATTGAAAGCGAAACTTTAAATATAAATGATTATGAACTCAATAAACGAAAACGGTTGCAGCGTATGCCAGCCCGGTAAAGAGAATTACACTACCTACACAACGAAGTTAGGCAGAAAGAGAGTGAGAATGTACCAGTACGACTACCGTACTGAAAGCGGTGAGTTGTTTTCTTGTTGTGCACCTACCTTAGAGCAGTGCAGAGAAAGACGGGACAAATGGCTTAGTTCACAACAATAACCTGATTGTTGTGTATAACGATTGAAGATATTTCGTTATCTTTGGTTGTGGTAGTACCTTTGGGGTACTATCGCGGGGTGTAGCAGTGGTAGCTTTTCACTTTGACTTGGTGAAGGTCGGTTGTTCGATTCAGCCCCCCGCAACTATTGAGTATTAATTTAAATTTGACACGATTATGAACATTCTTACATTAAGCATCAAACAGAAGTATTTCGATGAAATCTTGGCAGGCAAGAAAACCCACGAATACCGTGAAATCAGACCAACAAACGCTAAGAAATATATCACTTACCTATGTGGCGGTAAAGAATATCCGGCTGATGCAGAACTGCCTGAAGAAGGTGAGGTAGAATTGAAGCCTATCAAGTACGATGCAATCAAGCTTCTGACAGGTGCATATACGGGTAAACGTCCTTACATCATTATAGAGGTAAAGAATGCAGAAGCAGTAATTCTCACAGATGAAAACGGTAATGATATTGTTTACGAATATCAAGGCGAAGAATATCTTGCCGCACAAATGGATTATACTTTGGGTAAGATATTAGAGAAACATATAGATTGATTTGTTTAACTTTTAAAATTAGAAAGCAGAGTCGCAAGAAGAATTAACAGAGTAGCCGGGCCTCGCAGAAATATGAACGGTGCAGGGGCTGGTGGTAGATTGGTTGCCAGACGTGGCGGTGAAGCTGGTACATCACAGTTGGGGTCACGCAGACAGCGTTATAGTGACCTTCGTACTTCATTTGGTTTAAGTGGTGGCTAGCTATGAACAAAGTAGAACAAGCGAGTCAATATATAGACCTCATTCGGGTAAAATCGAATGAGGCTTTACTGTTTTTATCACTTGGTAAAGATTCGCTTGTTCTGCTTGATTTAATCTATCCGAAGTTTGACCGGATTGTTTGCGTGTTCATGTATTTCGTCAAGAATTTGGAACATATTAACCGTTGGATAAACTGGACTAAAGCCAAATATCCGAAAATAGAGTTTGTTCAAGTACCACATTGGAATCTCACTTATATTCTTCGTGGAGGTATGTATTGCGTGCCTAATCCGAAAGTGAAACTATTGAAGTTGGCAGATGTGGTAAAGGCTATGCAGCTTACTTATGGGCTTTATTACACATTTTTAGGCATGAAAAAAGCCGATGGTATGAACCGCAGGCTTATGCTGAAAGGGTATGAGGTAAACGGTTACGAGAATAACGGTATGGTTTATCCTTTGGCTGATTGGACACAAAAGGATATTCTTGCTTATATGAGGCAGCACAATTTACCCGAACCAGTTCGATATTCATTGAAAGCCAGTTCGGGAGTAGGTTTCAATCTTGATTGTATGCTTTGGATGGAGAATAATTACCCGCAAGATTTACAGAGAATTTACAAAGTTTTCCCAATGGCTGAAAGGGTGCTTTGGGAGTATAATAATCAACAAAAGCAATAGAAGGAAAGCCGAGTCAGAAGAAAATCAATTGATGATATTGCAGAGCAAAGATACAGACTATCTCGTACTTTAACGGGTAATAGGCTGAACAGAGTAAACTCTATCGCAAGAAAGTATATTCGATACATTGAACGAACCTTTGGGTATAATGAGGGGAAACAACAAGATGGCGCAAGAAAAGTATCTCGAAGAATTTATATGGGTTTAACTAATGGATGATATGGAATTGTCAAAATACATAAAGAGTGAATCGATGGAACTTAATCGTTCTGCCATTCACTTTGCAGATTATAACCCCCGGAAACTTTCCGATGAATCACGTAAGACACTGAAACGTGGCATCAAGAAGTTTGGTTTAGTCGGTGGAATTGTCGTGAACAAGCGTACAGGTTTTACCGTAGTCAGCGGGCACCAGCGTTTGTCTGTCATGGACGAATTGCAAAAGTTTCCCGATAACGACTACCGCATTCGTGTTGATGTCATAGACGTGGACGAGCAGCAGGAAAAGGAGTTAAACATTCTAATGAACAACCCTAATGCACAAGGGGCATGGGATTTTGACGCTCTTGCCCGTATTGTTCCTGATATTGACTGGAAAGATGCAGGTCTGACCGATGCAGACTTGAATATGATTGGTGTCGACTATCTTTTGCAGACCGAAGAGGAAAACTCTATTGCGGATGCTTTGTCTGATATGATGGTCCCAGTTTCCGAACAGAAAGAAGCCGATAAAGCCGCCAAGCAGTTGGAACGTGCCGAAAAGGTTGCCCACATGAAAGAGGTCAAGCATCAGGTGAAAGAAAACGCACAGAAGCAAGCTGAGAACATGGATGCCTATGTGATGTTGTCCTTCGATACCTATGAAGCTAAAGCCGCTTTCTGCGAAAGGTTCGGGTATGAGCCAGATATGAAGTTTATAAAGGGAGAAGTTTTTGATGAACAAGTAGAAAGAATAGATTAATTATTGGGAGGAAAGCTGAGTTAGAAAGAAAACATATAGCCAGTTATATCAGCAGTCCAGACGAATAATGTACAACGCTGGAAGACAATACGGGTTAGGTTCTGCAAGACAAAGAAACATAAGGGATAGAACGAAATCCATAATGGGAAGATATGCTGAGAAAATAGATAGCTATTTCTCAAAAAGAGGAGTTGATGTCTATGGAAACAAGCCAATTTCTCGCCGTGTCTATATGGGTAACAATAACGGTTAAAATTATGAGCAATAGTGAATCTCAAAATAGAAAAGGTAAAGGAGGAAGAAAGCCAAAGTTTGACTATACAAGCGAGGACTTTCTTTCTCTCGTGGAATCGTATGCCAAAAAGGGATTCACTGACAAGGAAATTGCTTATGCCATAGGGATTTTGCCTCAAACATTCTGCGAAAAGAAAAGTGAGTACACCGAAATATCCGAAGTCTTAGCGCGTGGGCGCGCGACAATCAATGCCACTGTAAGGGCTAAATTCCTTGCAATGGCTCTCGGTGGCATAAAAACCAAAAGCACCGTGGTAAGAAAGCTCCGTGATTCAGAGGGAAATTTGACAGGTGAGGACGAATTACAAGTTAGCGAAAGCGAGTTAGCTCCAAATTTGCAAGCAATGTCAGTTTGGCTGTATCACCACGATGAGGATTGGAGAAAGATTGAACGCAAACAAGATGAAGATGCTGATATTCCAACAGACATAGAGCACGGCATCAACATTGATTCCTGGATTAAAGACAAGCTGAAATGATAGTACCTCAAGAAATTTACCATCCATTATATGAGGATAATGAAAAATTTATAATTCTTATCACCGGTGGGCGTGGTAGCGGAAAGTCTTTCAATGCTTCTACCTTTATTGAACGGTTGACTTTTGAAATGACTCCCGTAGAGAAGATAGTTCATCAGATTCTCTATACCCGTTACACTATGGTTTCTGCCGGTATGTCTATCATTCCCGAAATGATGGAGAAGATAGATTTGGACGGTACCACGAAATATTTCAAGACCACAAAGACGGACATAGTCAATAAGATGACTAAGAGCCGTATCATGTTCCGGGGTATCAAGACTTCTTCCGGGAATCAGACAGCCAAATTAAAATCCATTCAGGGCATTACGACTTTCGTCTGTGATGAAGCGGAAGAGTGGACAAGCGAAGATGAGTTCGACAAGATAATGCTCTCCATTCGCAAGAAGGGTATTCAGAACCGGATTATCATTATAATGAACCCATGCGATTCCAATCACTTCATCTACAAGAAATACATTGAGAAAACTCACAAGCTGGTAGAGATTGACGGTGTGCAGGTTCAGATTTCCACTCATCCGAATGTGCTCCATATCCATACTACGTATTTTGATAACTTGGATAACCTTTCTCCTGAGTTCCTGAAAGAGGTGGAAGATATGAAGGTGAGTAATCCTGAAAAGTATGCTCATGTGGTTATCGGTCGCTGGGCTGACGTTGCAGAAGGTGCTGTGTTCAAGAAGTGGGGAATTGTTGACGAGTTCCCGGCTTGGGCAAAGAAAATTGCTTTCGGGCAAGACTTCGGTTATACGCATGACCCGTCTGCTTCCATTCGTTGTGGTATCGTTGATAACGCCCTTTACTTGGATGAAGTGGATTACCGTACTGGATTGCTTTCTTCTGACATCATCAAGACTCTTCGCCCGTGGGGATTGAAAGTCATTGCCGACAGCGCAGACCCACGTTTGATTCAAGAGATACACAACAGAGGAATCAAGATATATGCCGTAGAGAAAGGTGCAGGCTCTATCAATGCCGGAATTGACAAAATGAAAGATATGGAGATTTATATAACCAAACGCTCGTACAACTTGCAAAGCGAGTTCAGAAAGTATGTTTGGGCAAAGGATAAGGACGGGAACTATATCAACGAACCGGAAGACCATGATAATCACGGAATAGATGCTGTACGTTACTATGTATTGGGTGAGCTTCTTGGTAAGATTCAGAAGCCGAAAGATTTAACAGGAATATTCACGCATTAAAAATATAAACTATGCCATTGAATTTAGAAGAAATATTAGCACTCCCTGACATCGGGCAGAAGATAAACTACCTGAAGAAAGGTAGAAAAACTGAACTTCCCGACTGTTGTAAACTTTGGGACGACTGGAATCCCGAACGCCATGAAATCATGGTTGACAAAGAGAAGTACCCGGATAGAAAGGTTCTTGAAAAGGAAGCGGAAAAAGTTTTTGATGAAAAGACTGGTAAGACCTATGAAATCGAAGCAAAGTATAAGACTGAACCAGTGAACCGTATCTCCATTCCATTGGAACAGGATATAGTGAACATTCAAACTGCTTTCACAGTCGGCACAGAACCGTCTATGGATTGCACTCCAACTGATGATGATGAAAAGAAGCTGCTGGATGCGGTAAAGGCTGTATTCAAGTCTAATAAAATCAAATATCAAAACAAGAAGATTGTCCGTGCCTGGCTCTCCGAACAGGAAGCGGCAGAATATTGGTATGTTACCGATGATGATTCGTTTTGGGCGAAGTTCTGGAAAAAAGTAAAGACTACATTCGGAGGCAAGGTAAAACCTACCAAGAAGCTGAAAAGCGTATTATGGTCTCCGTTCCGTGGGGATAAGCTTTATCCGTTCTTCAATGATGAAGGTAAGATGATTGCTTTCTCACGTGAGTACAAGAAGAAGCTCATGGATGATTCGGAGATAACTTGCTTTATGACTATCACTGATAAGATGGTCTATCAGTGGGATTTATCTAAAGGGTATGAAGAAAGAACGCCTTTTACTCATGGATTCCCCAAATTACCGGTTCTCTATGCCTACCGTCCTGAACCTTATTGCAAAAAGATAAAGACTTTTCGGGTTCGGTTGGAGAAATTATTATCCAATTATGCAGATTGCATCGATTATCATTTCTTCCCTTTATTGAAACTTATCGGTGACGTGGAGGGTTTCATGGGTAAGGTTAAGGATAGAATGGTCAAACTTACAGGTGAAGGTGCGGATGCCCAGTATCTGACGTGGAACCAAGTTCCGGATACGGTACGTTTTGAAGCAGAAACACTCACCAATATGGCTTATGATATGTCAAACACTCCAAGAATATCCTTTGAGACGTTGAAGGGGGTAGGCAAAGCATCAGGAACCGCTTTCCGCTTTATGTTCATGGGTGCACACATGGCGGTAGAAAATCACGGTGAGGTTATCGGCGAGTTTTTACAGCGGAGAGTAAATTTCATTGTTTCCGCTTTAGGCTCTATCAATCCAACCGAGTTTAGCAAGGCATCGCAGACCATTGACATAGAAACAGAACTGGTTCCATATATGATTGATGATTTGAATGATAAGGTGACTACTGCCGTTTCCGCTGTCAGTGGTGGCATCTGGTCAACGCGTGAGGGAATCATGTTTGCCGGGAATGCTGATAGGGTAGAAGAGGAGCTTGCAGAAATCAAGGAGGAGCAAGCGGCAAAGAATGAGCAAATCGGAAATAAGGGACAGAAAAATGCCTCTTAGTCAGAAAAATTATGGGGATTATAATTTTAGTACAAGAAAAATAGAATATTTTGCGGCAACATCAAAGAATTGCCGCTAATTTTTTGCTTGAATAGTTGTAGGTAATTAAATAATTACCTATATTTGTAGGGTAATCAATAGAGAAAGGTATGCCAACGATATTTATTTTATTTGGTTTTCGTTTTATGTTTTACGCTAATGACCATGAGCCTATACATGTTCATGTAATCAAAGGGGATGTAAGTGCTAAATTCACTTTATTTCCAGTTACATTAATCAAAAATAATGGCTTGAAGTCATCTGAACTGAAACTTGTAGAATCAGTTATAGAAGAAAATCAAGAAGTAATAGCAGAGCATTGGAATAAATTTTTTAATAAATCAAAATAAGTGGTTATGGAAAATATCATAGTTGAAAAGGTATGGTTAACTGATACGGAGGTATGGATACGTACCACTGACGGGAAGGAGGCATGTGAGAAGTTTTCAGATTTCCAAAGGCTGAAATGGGCTACTCCTGCGCAGCGCGCAAATTTCACAACGAGCCATGACGGAATACATTGGAGAGAGCTTGATGAAGATTTGAGTTTTGAGGGATTCTTTCGGGAAAGGAAATCCAATCCTCTTTATGATTTATTTATAGCTCATCCTGAATTGAATGCTGCTGCCATAGCACGACGTTTAGGTATTTCTCAGAGTTTGTTTGCTCAATATGTAAGTGGAACAAAGAAGCCGTCTAAGAAACGTTTTGAAGATATTATAGAAACAATACGTTCAGTAGGGCGTGAATTAATGGCTGTACCGGCATAAGTTACAATACTTTATTTAGGCGTGATTCCATTCGGTTTCACGCCTTTTTTATACCATTTTACAACAACCGCTTCATTGTTGTGTATCACCTATCTGATAATTTTTCACCTTCTTTATAAATAACGAAATTTACCGTAGAAATTTATAAATCAAATTCATACGGTATGACAATCTTAGAACAAATCTTGGCAGGGCTACAACAGAAATTCGCTGGGGTGGACACTGCTATCTTAACCCGAATCGCTACTAAAAAGGCAGAGGGTGTAACGGACGAGACAAAGGTAAACTCCATTGTTGAGGGTATCAGTTTTTCGGACGTGCTTAACTCCTATGGTGATTTCCGTGCCGGGGATGCTTCCAAGACCGCAGTTTCCAACTACGAAAAGAAACATAACCTTAAAGACGGTAAGTCAATTGAGAATCCTAATCCCAATCCTAACCCTAATCTGAAGCTGGAAGATAAGACGGACGACATGGCGGCTATTATTGCTAACGCAGTGAGTGCAGCCGTTAAACCTCTTTCTGATAAGCTCGCTCAATTCGAGACAGAGAAGTTACAAGCTACCCGGCAGGAGCAGATTATGGCAAAGGCAAAGGAGTATGGTATTCCCGAAAACTACGCCAAACGATGCGCCATTAAGGACGATGAGGACTTGGACGCATACTTCAAGGACTTGAAGCAGGAGTTCGCAAATGACGGCTTCAAAGGCGTAACCCCTCCCGAATCAGCGGAAGAGAAGATTGAGAAAGAATCTGAATCTATCGCTAAAATGATTGATGAGGGTACGAAAACTATTGTTGAACAAAACAAGAATTAATTATGTCAGCAGGATTTAAGTATGACTTGGTTCCACCCGTTGAGCAAGAGGAACGCTACGATGTCCAGACCGGCATTCGTAGACGTGGTCCGTTCAAACTCGACACGCAGAACCTGGTAGTGGGAAGTTTTCTTCCCGGATTTACACCGATTTGTGCGGACTTGAAAAACAAGTTCGCTTATGCGGTAATCAATGTGAGAGTTGCGGAAGCCTATACCACTGGTGGAGAGGCTTTGTCTATCAAAGTAGCTAAGAACTCTTTGGCTTATGTGGGTATGTTTGTCGGAAACGGCAAGAAAGGTGCAGAAGTAACGGCAATTGATAAGTCTAATGCCAACTACGATGTATTGACTATCAAGGCTGCTTTTGGTGAGAATATTGCCAAAGATGCTGTATTATTCAATGCGGTTGCAGTTGATGGTTTAAAGCAAAAGCATGTGGCTAATTCGGCTCTGTTTAACCGTACAAAGGTTGAGGACGGAATCACATTGGTTTCATTGCTTCGTACAGCCGCAGAAATTGAACCCTCAAAATTGGTTATGCCGTTCTCCGAGAACGATAAAGCCAACATGAAGGGATGGTTTGAATTTAACGAGTAAGGAGGTAGGATATGTTTTTAACGATTCAAACATTATTCGATGATGCGAACATTGTTTCCGCTATCATCAGACGTGTGAACCAGACACGCACGGACACAATCTATTGGCAGCAGTATCTTACTTTCCGCAGAGTGACTACTCGTGTGTTCAAAGACTATATCGGTTCTGTAACTGGAGTTTTGGCCGGATCCATCAATTCGCGTTTTGGAGAGAAACCCATCCGTGAACGTCGGAACATCGGTTCCGGATATGGTGAGATTGCCTATTTGGGTGATGCTTATCAGATGTCTATTGACCGTCTTTCTGAATTGCAGGATTTGATTGACAAGTTCAATGCCGCTAAGCCAGCCGACCAAAAGGCTGCAATGGAAGAGATTGTAAACTTCCTGGCAGACGACTACCGTCAGATTACCCTTGCCGCCCACAAGCGTATGGATATTATTGTCGGTGCGCTGTTGATGCTTGGTGAAGCCACCGTTTACAACAAAGACGCTGCAATCACTTCCGGTCAGACCAATAATAAACTGCTGGAGATTACCCTTCCGTTCAATTTTATCAAGCCGAAAAGTGGAGATGTGGTTGTGGACGGAAAGAATATGTTTATCTCTTATTTGAGAGAGAAACTTCATTCCTTGGCACCGGACTATGGCGTTTATGCCAAGATGATAATGACCCGTGCAACCTTCAACAAGAATGTGCTTGGCTCTTCTGAATTTGGTGAGCAGTACAAGATGATTCTCGGCAGCAACGAAATGAAGTTGAGTACGGGTTTGATTTCTTCTTCGTTGGCTTCCGAAGTGTTCACCGGCATCGGTCTGCCTCGCATCGAAATCAAGGAGGACTACGTGAAAGACCAGACGGGAAAGAATGTGCAGATTTACGCGGATAACCGTATTACTCTGTTACCTTCTGACAACATTGGTTATATGCGCCATCATACCCCGTATGAAGCGACAGACCCAGTACAAGGACGTACTTATATCCCGTCAGAGGGGCAGATGCTTATCTCCAACTACCGTGATAAGAACGGTCGCTACATGGAATATACGGCAGAGTGGATTCCGCAGATTTCCAACCCGGACTTGATAACCAATTTCGATTTGAACGAAATTGCATCCATCCAATCAGCATAAGGGGGTAGGATATGAAAGTAAAGGTTATATCAGTTTTCCGCGACAAGTTCACCGGAAAGTATTACACTCCCGGTGAAGTGATTGAAGTCGGTGAGGAAGCCCGTGTGCTGGATATGGAAAGCCGCAGACTTGCTGAACGGATTGAGGCAAAAAATCCCGAAGTGAAAGCTCCTGAAGAAAAGAAAGAGGTGAAAATTTCCCTCTTTGAAAAGGAGTTTGAGAAGAAGGCTTTGATTGATGCTTTGAAGTCTATCGGTGCGCAGGCTTCCGGCAATATGAAAGAGGAAACTCTTTTGGCTAAGGTTGCAGAACTGGATGAAGAATCAACAGCCAAACTGAAAGAAGCATTAGGGATTGAGGCATGACAGTAAATGACTACATACAGCAAAGGTTTCAGACCTTCGACATCCAGTTGTCAGAGGCTGACTTTTTCGATATGTGTCTGAACGCGAATATAAGCGGAGAGGATGAGATGAACGAGGATTGCCACGGTCGTGTCTCTGTGGCGATTGCGAAGTTCATCCCCTCTCTATTACTCCGTGCCACTTCAATCAGTGAAGGCGGTTTTTCTATGTCTTGGAACATTCAAGGCATTAAGGATTACTATTCATTTCTGTGTAAGCAGTACGGCTTGAAAGACGAACTGAGCAACAAACCTAAAGTGACTTTCTTATGATATTCGCTCCACACATATTGCAGGTAAAAGTTATCACCCCGATGGATAAGGATGAGTTTGGCAGACCTATTCCCGGTACCGGTGGTGAATACTGGCAGGAGGTATGCAAGTGCCGTTGTGATGATAACACTACCAAAGAGTTTTCATCTGATAACGGCTCTGTGTATCGTCCGAATTATCATGTAGTATGTGAGAAAAGAATTACTGTCAAGGCTGGCGATGAAGTACGTTGCATGGACGGTGATGGCGTAAGAGGTCAAGGCGAAGTCTACACGGTAAAGAGTACAAACTACTTTAACTACTCGGAATTATGGATGTAGATTTTGATTTCTCAGATGTTGACCAGTTCCTTCAGGATGGAGAATGGGAGGTCGAAAAGAAGATGATTGATGTAGGCGATGAAGCCGTGAAGTACGCAGAGGAACATGGCGATTATAAAGACCATACACTCACTTTGAGAACGTCCAATGATTACGATGTCAATAAGGATGGTTTGACATTGAAAAACGAAGCGGAATACGCATCATTCGTAGAATCTAAAGGGTATGATGTTTTGAGTAGTGCTGCTTTATATGCGGAGAAACGATTAAAAGAAGAATTTGAAAAATGAAAAGAATATTCAAGTATGAATTGATTGTTGCAGACCATTCAAAACTATGTCTGCCTATCGGGTCGAGGATATTGTCTGTTCAAGTACAACGAGGTACTGTTTGCTTGTGGGCTATTGTAGATGAATATCAGAAAGAATTGTGCTTTGTGGATATTTATATGTACGGAACGGGGCAACACGTATCAGATGCAGATTTGGCTGGAAAAAGATTTGCCGGAACGGTTCAACTTGGAGATTTGGTTTGTCACGTATTTCTCGAATATGACGAAAACGTCCAATATTTGATAGTATGATAGTAACTACCGACATAGGAAACATTCTCTACCGGGACTGCAAGGCTTTCGGAATAAGCATAGTACCCAACGGGGAAACGCTGACGGGTGAATTGACCTCTGAAAGAATCGTTATCCACACGAAGAAACAACAGCCGGGAACTTATTGGAAAAAGTCTTTTGCCGAAGTGAACCTTTGCATTCCCGATCTTAGCGAGAGCGAGGCGAACACAATTCGTTTGAATGAACTCGAAAGAAAAGCTGGCAAGTTGCTTGATGATGTAGTAAGCACCTATGACAGTACAACCTATCGTTACTCTATTGAATCAATTGGTACGGAAGTGGACACAGCTTTGAAATGTCATTATGTGAATGTGAGAATTTTATTTGAAGTATTAAATGTAAAACTATAAGATTATGATTTCAGCAGTAGGAATTAAAAGAATCTTGTTTGCCGACATTGATAAGGTAACGGCAGACATTACCCCCGAAATTGCAAAAACTTTGATTCAAGCAGCCATCGCTGCCAAAGATGAGGTTTTGAATGTACACGGGGAAACGTGGCAGATTGAGGAGACGGAAGCCTCCGTCACTGGGCACAAGAACCAATTAACGGGAAAGAATTACCGTTACGATGATGTGCCGGGAGAAGTATCGCCCGCTTTCTCTATCGGACAATATGACTGGAAGACCAAGAAAGCGTTCATGGGTGGCGATGTTATTCAGGCAACATCTAAAGATGTAGGTTGGAAGCGTGCTTTGGATAAAGTTATTATCAACAAAGCATTGTTCTGTCTGACCGATGATGATGTCTGGTTCATCTTCCCCAAATGCCGTATTGTTTCCCGTGAAGCCAATACGGATAAGGCAATTGCAATCGCTGTAAAAGGCTTGGTGCAGGAACCGGGAATTGAAGGCGTTTCTTCTGAGTATAACTACGAAGAGGGGCAGATTAAAGCTTTGCAGGCATGAACTACAGTAACCATTGTACCTACTCCTTCCGATGCGACCGTAAAGCTGGACGGTGCAACGGTCAAGTCAAAGCAGGTGAATGCTGGGGCTACCGTTCACTATGAAGTGTCGAAAGTGGGGTACGTCACTCAGTCAGGAGATATTAAAACCACTCCTTCTGAAGTTGATACCACTCTTAAAAAAGAGATAACATTGGTAAAAGCACAAGAGTGATAACCGGGGGATGGATATATACCATTCCCCCTTTTAGTTTAAGAATATGAATCAAGCAGCAAAAACAGTTTCTGATGCTTTGTTAGGGCTGGATTTCAAGAATGTGGAGATAGGAGGGATGGTTTATACCATTAAACCTCCTACAATTAAAATTATCTGTCGTGCCATTCATCATTTTTCCAATATCGCCCTGCGAGGAGATAATATCATGGAGGCTATTAAAGAGCTTCCTGAAGCTACTGAAGATATGCTGAAAGGTATTTCATGCTTCATCTGCGGGAATGATAGTTTGGTCAAAGAATTGGAGAACGGCACTTTTGAAGAAGTCAAAGATGCCTTGGAAGTCTGTTTCTCTATGATGGATATATCGGCTTTTCAGTGTGTCAGCTCGATGAGGAACGTGTCGATGCTGGCAGCAAGACCGAAACAGTAGGAAACACAACGTTCTTCGGGCAGATAGCCCATTTGATTGACACGCTGCATCTGAGTTATACAGAAGTGTTTGAGATTATCCCTTATCGGAATCTGCTGATGATGCAACGGGATAAATTACACGCAGTATATGGTGGTCAGAAGGTGAATAGAATCAGTGGTAAGGAATTGGCTAATCGTAGGAAAAAGAAATAGATATGGCGAAATTATATTTTAAGGTAGGTAGTGACTGGGAAGAAGTTGTAAGGCTCCGTAATGAAATTGCGAAGTTAAAACAAGAGTTAATGAGCATGGATGGCACGCAGTCTCCTGCTGCTTTCAAGGCTTTAAATGTTCAACTTGCTGCATCTAATCAAAGATTGGATGAGTTGGTAACTAATGCAGCCAAAGCTGGAGCAGAGATGGAAACGGGATTCAAAAGGAAAATCTTCGATGCTTCCCAATCTGTAAATGGGTTCACAGAGAAGATTATCGCTCAAAAGAGTGCCATAGGTTCTCTTCAAACAACTATTCGTAAAAATAAGGAGTTATATAAGAACATCGTTTCAAGAGGTGGGGAAGATAAAGAACTGCTTAATCACATCAACAAACAAGAAAGAGCGCTCGGTAAAGAACGGGATGCTTTATTCAACCTCACCCAACAGCAAGCCGAAGCGCGTCTTTCCGTAAAGAAACTCCGGGATGAATATACACTTTATAAGAATGATGGGAAACAAGTAGTAGAAACTAACGAAGGTATCGCTATATCTTGGAAGAAAGCGCTGGCAGTTATTGGTGGCGCCGGAGTATTAAAGGCATTAGGTTCTGAAATGATTCGTGTGCGTGGCGAATTTCAATCTATGCAGACCGCTATTGAGACTATGGTTGGAGAAGATATAGCAGGGCGACTGATTCCGCAAATCAAGGAGCTGGCTAAGATTTCTCCACTTACTATGTCAGATATGGTTGGAGCAGAAAAGATGATGCTTGGATTTAACATACAAGCAGAAGATACTATCAAATACTTGAAAGCCATTAGTGATATTTCTATGGGGGAATCCAGTAAGTTCAATTCGCTGACTTTGGCATTTTCACAGATGTCAGCAGCGGGTAAACTTATGGGGCAGGATCTGAATCAAATGATAAACGCTGGATTCAACCCGTTACAGATTATCTCCGAAAAGACCGGAAAATCTATCGCAACTTTGAAAGATGAAATGTCCAAAGGTGCTGTTTCCGCTGAAATGGTTCAACAGGCATTCATTGATGCAACTTCCGCAGGTGGTAAGTTCTATAATATGTCTGAGAATGCTTCAAAGACTATCAATGGTCAGTTGTCTATGATGCAGGATGCTTTGGATTCCGTGTTTAACGAATTGGGAATTAAGTCAGAAAGTGTTATCATGGACGGTATTCAAATGACAACTTCGTTGATTCAGAATTATGAAACAGTAGGGAAGGTCTTGGCTGGATTAGTGGTTACTTATGGTACATACCGGACCGCAGTGATGCTTGTTACTGCTGCCGAAAGTAAACATACTCTTGTGGAGATTGGACTTATCAATGCCCGTTTATTGGCACGAAAAGCGCAGTTAGCTTTAAATGCTGCTATGCTAACTAATCCTTATGTAGCATTGGCTACGGTGGTTGTTGGATTAACAGCTACTATGTGGGCATTCAGAGATTCTACAACCGCTGCTGAAAAAGGAACAAGGAGGTATAATGAAGAACAAGAAAAAGCGACCAAGCTTGATAGCGAACGGAAACAAAAAATAGACGGTCTTATTCAAAGCTCTCGTGATATTGCATTGTCTGACTTGCAGCGAGGTGAAAGTTTGGCGGTATTACGAAGCGAATATCCCAAGATATTTGCCCAATACGATATTGAATCAATTAAACTTGCTGACATACTTCAATTAAAACAACAAATAGCCAAAGAGGATGCAAAGCGCGCAGGCGAGGAAGTTGCAAGAAGTTTTGAAGCTGCTAACAAAGCTGTTTCAGACTATGAAAATGCCCTTTCTGCCAAACAAATCAATGGTGGTAAATTAACACAGCAGGAAATAAACAAGTTAAAAGAACTTCGCTCTTATAGAGACCAATTTCTTGTTGATAAAGGTAAAGGTATCTCTGAACAGTTCATATCCAATCTTAAAGATGTTGATATTAGTGAGTTTGACCGCTACATCTCTGAGTTAGAAAAGAGTATCAAAGGGAAAGGTAAAAATGGTACTGTGAAACTCCGTTTACCTATTGATATTAAGGGTACTTTGTCCGATGAAGCAATCTATAATGTGAAAGACATAAAAACACTTATAGATACTGCAAAATCCACTAAACAGACACGAATTGACGCAGAGAAGAATAAAACAACCTACCTGCAAGACCTTGCCAAAGCAAAAGAAGATTGGGAAGAGGCAAAGAAAGGGTATGAAGTTCTTTTGAAAGACCAACAAGCAACATCGGAACAGGTAAAAAAGGCCCGTGAAGATATGCTATCAAAAGAGAAAGCCTATAAAGATTTAGGTGGTATTACCGGAAGTTCTTTAATCAAGCAGGAAAATCAAGCCAAGAAAGAAGCCGAAAACCGACTTAAACAGCAAGAACAACTTGCCGAACAACTTCTTTCCATTCGTCGGAAAAACCAGCAGGATGAAGTCAACCTCATGGAGGACGGCACGGAAAGGAAGTTGAAGCAGATTGACTTGGACTATCAGAGGGAGCTTGATGCCATCAAGAAGCAGCGCAGGGAATGGGAAAGTTTGCAGGGCGGCAAGCTAACCGACGAGCAAATGTCTACTCTTGGCATGTGGGCTTCCAATGCAGCAAAAGGAAGGGAATCCGGTATCTCCGACGTAAACAGAAAGAAGCTGGAATCGGACAGAAAGGCTTGGCAGGAATACTTCATTGAGTACGGAAATTACCAAGAAAAACGGAAGAACCTTGTACAGAAATACAATGACGAGATAGCCAAACTGCAAACCGACAGCCCGGAGTACGCTTCCAAGGTAGCCCAAAAGAACAAGGCTCTTGAACAGCTTGATGAACAGTTCGGTCACTCCACAAAGGCGATGGCAGACCTCTTTGAAGATGCCAGCAATAAGTCCGTTTCCGCTATTCAGTCCATCATTGATAAGTATGAAACACTTGTCAAGTACATGTCTGGTACAAAGGAAAGTGACGGAACGAATGTTACACTTGATGAATTGAAAGCGCTCGGATTCACTGATAAGGACATTGAAAAGATAGAAAAGGGTGAAATCTCCATAAAGGACGTAACAGATGCAATCAGAGGGCTAAAGGATGAGCTGAAAGGCAAATCACCGTGGCAGGCTTTCGTCTCTGACTTGGAGAAAGGGATAGAAGCCATAAAAAAGGGCGGCAACGATTCCAAGAAAACCGGTCAAGGAATCACCGATATAGGAAATGCTGTGACGTCTTTTGCCCCTGCATTGAATGAGTTCGGCTCAAGTATCGCCGACATATTCGGATTTGACGACAGTAAGATAACAAGCGCCATTGATGCGCTTGGCGGCTTAGGACAAACGGCATCCGGGGTCGGGCAAATCATGTCGGGTGATATTGTCGGAGGCGCAATGAGTGCAGTTTCTGGAATTTCCGCTGTAGTGTCTGCGTTGGATGGGATGTTCGGTGCCGATTATTCCCACTATAACGAGATGGTCGAGGAATATAACAAACTCAATGAGATATGGGATGAGCTGATAGACAAGAAGCTGGAGTACATCAACACATCCTACGGAGCAGAAGCGGACAAGGTAGGCAAAGAGGCTCTTGAACTTGTCAACAAAAGCATTGAGGCGTACAGAATACTTGGGCGTGAACGATTAAACTCCGGTGCGTCTGCCGGTTCTCATTCCATTGGCAAGCGCATGGCAAAGAACACCTCGTCAAGCGACTGGCAGGACATCGCCAGAGCGCTCGACATGTCTGTCAAAGACGCCAAGGATTTTATAGGTACCGGACGCATGACGGGATTGTTTGACCTGACTACTGAACAGTTGGAGAAACTAAAGTCAGAAGCGCCTACTTTTTGGGCTAAATTAGATGGCGATGTGAGAGATTATCTTGATAAGATTATCGAGGGGGAGGAACGTATTGAGGAAATCCATAATCAGATAAACGAGCAGCTTACACAGACTACATTCGATGGTGTGTACAGTAATTTCATAGATACCCTTATGGACATGAAAGCATCGTCCAAAGATGCAGCCGAAGACATTTCGGAATACTTCATGCAAGCTATGCTCTCCGAGCAGATAGGAACACTTTATCAGGACAAGCTAAAGAAGTGGTATGAGAAGTTTGCAAAGGGTATGGAGGATGGTTCTTTGACGGAATCCGAAAGAAATGCATTGAACAGCGAGTATATGGGTTACATTGAAGAAGCGATGAAGCTTCGTGACGAGCTTGCCGCAGCCACCGGATATGACAAGATTTCGCAAGAATCAACATCCCAGTCTTCAACTTCCAGAGGGTTCGGTACTGAAATGACACATGAAGATGCAGGAGAATTAAGCGGTAGGTTTACTGCTCTGCAGATAGCAGGAGAAGAGATAAAGAATCAAAATATCATTCAATCTCAATCGCTTAATTTACTAACAGTAAAAGCTGATGCTCTACTTTCCATAAATACGGAAACAAGGAATATCGCTGATGATACGCGAGATTTGATAGCACAATCTTATCTTGAATTAGTACAGATTTCGGAAAATACAGGAGCTATTGTAAAACCAATCATTCAAATTCAGAAAGATATGGCAGAAGTGAAAAACAATACATCTAAATTATAAACTATGTCAGATTTATTGATAAATACCCAAGACGCCTACACAACATGGGGGGTAAGAATAGGAGAGGGCTTTCTTGATGTACTTGGTGCATCATCACCCATGAAAGAATTTATAGAGAATAAGTCCCGGTTAGAACATGGAAAACGTGTGATAATCAATAATCCTAAAGTCGATGAGAGGGAAATAACACTTTCTTTTACAATTGAAGGAAATTCCCAGTCCGATTATCAATTAAAGAAAAAAGCTTTCTTCGATGAGCTTTATAAAGGCAAGATTGATATTCAAGTTCCGGCTAATAGTAGCGAAGTTTACCATCTTATTTATACTGGCAAGAGTGTCACTTACGCACAGAGTTTAGACCGAACTTTCGGAAAAATTTCAGCCAAGTTCAACGAACCGAATCCGGCAAACAGAAATTAAATTCCAACAATAGAGAGATTGTTGCGTATATGAGTGCTCAAAATTGGGCACTCTTTTTTTTATCTCCGAACTTTGAAGACGTGGAACAAATCGACATCAAAGACATATCCGGTGCTATCCTGCTTACTACCCTTCCCAATGAAGGCTGCAAGCGTAAGTTTACTCTTATGAAGGAGGACTACATCACGTTAAAGTTCTCCTTGGAGAGTCCTATATTCTTCAAACTTGGTTCATACGTGGAGTGCGACTTCGGGCTGTTCGAGGTGTGCGACTTGCAGAAGCCGGTATTCAACACCGATAACGCAGGCTACGACTATGAGTTGCAGCTTGACGCCCACTACTGGAAATGGAAAAACAAAATCTTTAAATATACCCCCGAAGTGGCCGGGCAGGAAGCGTCCTGGAATCTCACCGCTTCACTTGATGTTCAAGCCGGTATAGTCCTTAGAAATTTAAAAGCTCTTGGTTACAAATACAAAGGACAAGATTTTGTTTTCTCCATTGACAGCACTGTAGAGAATAAGGCGCTACTGATGACTTATGACAACATCAACATCCTTGACGCCTGCTTCTCTATGGCAAAGAAATGGGATTGCGAATGCTGGGTGACTGAAAACATCATCCATTTCGGACGTTGTGAGTCTGGCGATGCGGTGGATTTCGAGATTGGGAAAAACGTGCAGGAAATGCCACGATCAGAATCCCGGTCCACCTACGCCACCCGTATCTATGCTTTCGGCTCAACAAAGAATATCCCATCTGACTACCGCCCCGTTGATGAGACTGTAGTGCTGAACGGCGTGGTGCAAAAACGCTTAATGTTGCCCGAAGGAACTCCGTATATAGACGCTTATCCCGATATGACCACCGAGGAAGCCATTGAACAAGTGGTTATCTTCGATGATGTCTATCCCCGAAGGGTCGGCACGATGTCGGACATTACCATCAAGGAATACACTGACAAAATAGAAAATGCCGACGGGACTACCACTGAAAAGAAGTGGAATGCCTACCGCTTCAAGGATACTGGCATTACCTTCTCAAAGGACTATATCCTTCCCGGCAAGGAATTGAAAATCACTTTCCAATCCGGCAAGTTGAATGGTATGGAATTCGCTGTGACATTCGACCCTGAGGGAAAGCCGGAGAAACTGGGGAATGGTGGCTGGAACCCTGAGGCACAGCTTTGGGAGATAGTCAGGAATGAGGACTACGGCAGACCGCTTCCAGATGGAGCGCTTATCCCCGAAAATGGTGATACTTACATCTTATCAGGCTGGAATTCCATGAAGATAACTGAAATGGGGCTGGTAGCAGAAGCACAGTTGGAATTAAAGGACAAAGCCGATAAGTACGTTGCCAAGTCTAAGATAGACCCTTCTACATATAACTGTAAGATGATGTCGGATGTCGCATACAGTGAGGACGGCATTCACAACCTCTACAGCATCGGTCAAAAGGTCAACCTTATCAACAAGGCCTATTTCGAGAACGGAAGGCAGTCAAGGATTATCGGATTTGAATTCAATCTTGACCTGCCTTATGATTCCCCTATATATACTGTCGGGGAAACCGCTGCCTATTCCCGTATTGGGGAGCTGGAGGAGAAGGTTGAGAGCCTTACTCTGAAGGGACAGACCTATACGGGCAGCGGTAGTAGTGGCGTGTATGTGATAAGAAGGAATGACTCTACACCGGCCACGGATAATAACGTGTTTTCGGCTTTGCGTTCCTTGGCTATGTTCCTTCGAAAAGACCAGGCTGACGGCACTCCCTTCCCCATAACCTTCGGAGATTGGGTCAAGTTCGGCGAGTTCATCACTGGTATTTCCGGAGGGTGCATCGACAAGAATGGCATCCTTGAAATGGAAGAGGGCATTTTCCGCAAGCGTGTGTTTTTTCCGGA